>NZ_JBHVXZ010000024.1:0-102368 GCF_042881395.1 Amycolatopsis sp. NPDC058278
ATTCCGGACCGAAACGGCCCTGAACCCGCCGCTCGCGGCGTCGTGCGATCCGGAACCGTCGGTATCCGCCGCTAAGCTGGATACCGGGGGCCGGAGGTCAGCGATCCAGCGGATACCGCGCCCGGACCCGGAAGCCGCCGTCCTCCGTTCCCGACGTCTCGAAGCTTCCGCCCAGCAGGCGAGCCCGCTCCGCCAGGCCTGTCAGGCCGTGGCCGCCCGAGGGCAAGCCCTCCGTCGGGCGGCTGGCGCGCTCGTTGCGGACCTCGATCTTGAGTGCGCCGTGCTCACCCTGGATGCGGATGGTCGCCGTCGCGCCCGGGGCGTGCTTGTGGACGTTGGTCAAGCACTCCTGCACCGTCCGGTAGGCCGCCGCCGACACCTGGTTGGGCAGGGCCTCCGGCAGGTGCTCCACCGTGAGGTGCACCGGGACGTCGGACGTGCGGATCAGCCGGTCGAGCTCGTTGATGCCCGCCCGCGGGCCGTCGTCGTCCGAACCGGCCCGCAGGACGCTGACCAGCGAACGCAGCTCCTCCAGCGTCCGCTTGGACAACGTGCGGATGACCTGCGCCGTCTCCAGCGCGCGGTCGTCGGTGGTCTGGGCCTGGAGCGCGCCGGCCTGCATGGCGATCAGCGTGATCTGGTGGGAGACGACGTCGTGCATCTCGCGGGCCAGCCGGGCGCGTTCCTCGGCGCGGACGGCGTCGGCGTGGAAGCGGCGCTCGCGGTCGCGGCTCGTGGCCAGCTCGGCGAGCTTGTTCGAAACCTCGGTGCGGGCGCCGATGAGCAGGCCGATCGCGATCGGCATGCCGGCGACCAGGACGCCGTAGATGCCGTCGAGGATGTGCTCGCGCCAGCTGAGCTCGGCGAAGTCCTCCAGCGGCCACTGCACGAACCGGCACATCCACACCAGCGCGGCGCCGACCCAGGTCTGCCAGTGCAGCTGACGGCGGGTGGCGAGCATGCCGAGAGTGATCATCGACGCGAGCTGGGCCCAGCCGGCCAGGAAGCCGGGGACCGCGACGAGCACGGCGAGGAACGGGAACTTCCGCCGGAACACCACCGCGAGGCAGGCGGCGCCGGACAGGTAGATCGAGTACGGCTGGGCCTTCTCGGGGATGACCAGCCAGACGTCGAGCACGGCCAGGATGACCGCGGCCGCCTCGATGGCGAACGTGACCACAGCGGGGCGGGGCACCGAGCCGAACAGGCTCAGGCCGCGTTTGCGCACCCGCTCGGCGGCCGATGGCCCCGAGCCGGCGATCGAGATGCCTGGAATCGAGAGTCCCTCTGTACTCATCGCTGGCGACCCCATTCGTCTTGTGGACTTGGTGGTGAGAGGCGCTCAGGGCCCGATCGGGACGCGCAGCGGCAGAGAAATGTGCGGATGCTAACGAGGTCACGTACGGAGACGGTTAGTTTCACCCGCGGTCGGTGCTCCGGCGTCCGGATTCCGTAATCGGCTGGGCCGTCCGGGGGATCGCCGACGCCGGGGGCTACCCAGGGTGCGAGTTCTGTTTCCCAGTGTGCGCCAAGACGACCACATCGTGGGAATCATGTTACCCACGTGTGGTCGCCCGGCGGTAGTTCTCAGGCCGCCATGGACCGGAGGTCGTCGCTCAGCAGGTCGTGCAGGCCGGACGCGCAGGCTTTCGCCGTCTCGATCGACCGCGGCAGCATGCCGGCCTCGTAGGCCCGGACCGCCTCCTCGACGCTCGGCGCCGTGGCCAGCGCGGTCGCCAGCTCGGTCCCGTCCAGCAGGGCGAGGTTCGCGCCGACGCCGAGCGGCGGCATCAGGTGCGCGGCGTCGCCGACCAGGGTGAGGCCGGGAGTGGTCGTCCAGGCGTGAGGGACCGGCAGGACGTGGAGCGGCCGGTGCGTGAACCCGCCGTCGGGCTCCCGCAGGTACGCGAGCAGGTCCGGGTGCCAGCCGGCGTAGCGCTCGAGCAGGTGTGCCCGCACCGCGTCCGGAACGGCGAAGTCGAGACCGGCGGCCCAGTCCTCGGACGCGTAGAAGACGGCGTAGCAGCGGATGTGGCCGTTGCTGGTGCGTTGCGCGACGAGCGCCTTCCCGCCGACCTTGGTCATCATCGTCCCGTGGCCGGTCAGCGCGGCCAGGGCGGCGTGGCGGCGGTCGGCGTCGTCGAGGCCGAACTCGACGAACGTGACGCCGCTGTACCCGGGCCGGACGCCGGTGAGGGCGTGCCGGACGCGGGACCACGCACCGTCCGCGCCCACGACGAGGTCGAAGTCCCGGCTGACGCCGTCGGCGAACGTCAGCCGCGCGCCGTCGCCGGTCGTGGTGACGTCGGCGACCGGTCGTCCCCATCGGACGGTGCCGGGGGAGAGGGAGTCCAGCAGGATGCCGCGCAGCTGGCCGCGGTCGATCTCGGGCCGGAAGTCGTCGCCGTCGGCCGGGACCTCGTCGAGGACGGCTTCGGCGGTGTGCGGGTCGAGCCCGCGCATCTGCTGGCCTTCAGGCCGCGCGAGGGCGCGGAACTGTTCGTCCAGGCCCGCGGTGCGGAGGGCGACCTGGCCGGTGTCGGCGTGCATGTCGAGCGTGCCGCCCTGGGGCCGCGCGTCGGCGGCGGGTTCCTGTTCGAAGACGGTGACGTCGAGGCCGTGCAGCTGCAGGACGCGGGCGCAGGCGAGGCCGCCCAGCCCGGCGCCGGCGATGGCGATACGAGGAAAAGTCATGTCACCAAGAAAGCACAACCACTCAGAAGGTGCAACGACTGAACTTTTTGAGTGAGTTAGACTTCGTCTCATGACCGAAGTGATCGGACGCCGCGAGCGCAAGAAGGCCCAGACCCGCAAAGCCCTCGCCGACGCGGCGCTCGAGCTGTTCCTCGCCCGCGGCTACGACCAGGTCGGGGTGAAGGAGGTCGCGGACGCCGCGGACGTCTCGGTGACGACGTTGTTCAAGTACTTCCCCAGCAAGGAAGCGCTGGTGTTCGACCAGGACGAAGACATCGAGGAGGCGCTCGTCCTGGCGGTCCACGGGCGGCCGCCGGGCTACTCGGTCGTGGACGCGCTGCGCGAGCACCTCCTGCGCCTGGCCAAGAGCGCCCCCAGCGACGAATTCCGGCGGCTGATCGAGAGCGAACCGGCCCTGCGCGACTACGCCAGGCGGATGTGGATGCGCCACGAGACGGCGCTGGCCCGGGCGATCGCGGAGGAGATGGGCGCCCCGGAGGGTGACGTCGCGTGCGCGGCCTTGGCCCGGTTCGCCCTGGCCTCCCGCGAGCTGATCCTGGCCGACGACCACCCCCGCCGGGCGGCGGAGGAGATCTTCGCTCGCTTGCAGCGCGGCTGGCGGACGGAGTGAGCCCGGCGCGGTGACCGGGCAGACGGCAAGAGAAGAACCCGCTGGTCGTTCGCGCCACCGCCGGAGCCCTCGGCCGTCTCGCCGCAGCGGGAGATCTCGGCCCCGTCGCCACCGCCGGAGACCTGGGCCCCTCGACCGGCCAACGAGTGAAGGCCCCCTGCCGAAGCAGAGGGCCTTCACCGGACAAAACTCAAGCCGTGGGTGGCTGGTACACCTTTGTCAGCTTCCCCGCCGCGGCCCGGTCGAGCAGCCACAGCGTCCGCCGGTGGCCGCGAGCCCCGGCCACCGGGAGCTGCACTTCGCCCGCCCCCGCCAACGCCAGCGCCACCGCGTCCGCCTTCGCCTCGCCGGCCGTCATCAGCCACACGTCCTGTGCCCGGCGGATCGCCGGCAGCGTCAACGACACCCGGGTCGGCGGCGGCTTCGGGCAGTTGCGCACCGCCACCACCGAACGCTCGGTCTCGTACACCGCCGGGGACTCCGGGAACACCGACGCCGTGTGCCCCTCACCGCCGAGGCCCAGCAGCATGATGTCGAACGACGGCACGTCGCCGTGGTCCTCCGGGCCCGCCTGCGCGGCCAGCACCTCCGCGTAAGCCGCAGCCGCCGCGTCCACATCGGCGCCGAACTCGCCGTCCGATGGCGCCATGACGTGGATCCTCTTCGGATCCAGCGGAACGTGGTCCAGCAAGGCCTCGCGGGCCTGCTTCTCGTTCCGCTCGTCCGAATCCGCCGGGACGAACCGCTCGTCGCCCCAGTAGATGTCCAGGCGGGACCAGTCGATCGCGTCGCGGGCCGACGAAGCCCGCAGCTCGGACAGCACCGCGATGCCCGTGCCGCCGCCCGTCAGCACCAGCGAGGCCGACCCCTTGGCCGCCTGGACGTCCACCAGCCGGGTGACCAGGCGAGCCGCCGCGGCGGCCGCCAGGATGTCCTGGTTGGCGTAGACGACGACTTCCGTCTTGCTCATTTCTTGGCACCCGAACCGGCCGCGGCAGCCGAAGCGGCCGAACCGGGGGCCGCCGCCGGCGACGTGACGTCCGCCTTGGCCGGCGCGGCCGTCTTGCCGTTCGTGCCCGACGTGATCTTGCCCAGGCCCTGCAGGGCCGCTTCGTAGACCTCGTCCGGGTCGAGCCGGCGCAGCTCCTCGATCAGGCAGTCCTGCGTGCTGCGCCGCTGCAGCGCGATCCGGCGGGTCGGCTGGCCCGGCTGGGTCAGCGTGCCCACGCGGCCGTCCGGGCGGTGCAGCTCCACCGGGCCCGACCGGCGGTCGAGCGTCACCGAGATGATCCCGGCCGCGCCCGAGCTCTTGACCCGCTTGACCGGCACCTTCAGGTACTCGGCCAGCCAGGCGGCCAGCAGCTCGGTCGACGGCGAGTCGGCCTCGCCGGTCACCGTCGCGCCGGTGATCTTCTCGTACGGCGGCAGGTCCAGCGCGGAGACGAGCTGGGCCCGCCAGTGCGTCAGGCGCGTCCAGGCCAGGTCGGTGTCGCCCTCGGTGTACGCCTTCGCCCGCGTGGTCAGCGCCTTGACCGGGTTCTTCTCCGCGGCCGAGTCGGTGATCCGGCGCTGGGCCAGCTCGCCGAGCGGGTCCTTGTCCGGGTCCTTCGGGCCGGCGCCCGGCCACCAGCAGACGATCGGGGCGTCCGGCAGCAGCAGCGGCACCACCGCGCTCTGGCCCTGCGCGGCCAGCGGGCCGTACAGGCGCAGCACGATGACCTCGCTCGCGCCGGCGTCGCCGCCGACCCGGATCTGGCCGTCGATGCGCGGGGCCGCCGTGCGGGCGCCCTTGGCCACCACGATCACCCGCGACGGGTGCTCGCGGCTCGCGCCGTTGGCCGCCTCGATGGCTTCCTCGAGATGGGCGTCGTCGTCGGCCACGATCACCAGCGTCAGGACTCGCCCGAGCGCCACTTGCCCGCCCTGTTCGCGGATCTCCACCAGCTTCTTGTTGAGTGCCGAAGTCGTGGTGGACGGCAGGTCGATGATCACGGGCGCCTCCATTTCCGGCCGGTGCGCTCCAGCATTTCGTCGGCGGACGGCGGGCCCCACGTGCCCGGCGCGTACTGCTCGGGCGCGCCTTCCTTCGCCCAGTGCTCCAGGATCGGGTCGAGGATCTTCCAGGAGAGCTCGACCTCTTCGTTCACCGGGAACAGCGACGGCTCGCCGAGCAGGACGTCCAGGATCAGCCGCTCGTAGGCCTCGGGGGAGGACTCGGTGAACGCGTGGCCGTAGCCGAAGTCCATCGTGACGTCGCGGACCTCCATCGTGGTCCCCGGCACCTTCGAGCCGAACCGCAGCGTGATGCCCTCGTCCGGCTGGACCCGGATGACCAGGGCGTTCTGCCCCAGCTCCTCGGTCGACGTCGAGTCGAACGGCAGGTGCGGCGCCCGCTTGAACACCACGGCGATCTCGGTGACGCGGCGGCCGAGCCGCTTGCCGGTGCGCAGGTAGAACGGCACCCCGGCCCAGCGGCGGCTCTGCACTTCGAGGGTCACCGCGGCGTAGGTCTCGGTCTTCGAGTCCTTCGCGAAGCCCTCTTCCTGCAGCAGGCCGGGCACCTTCGTGCCGCCCTGCCAGCCGCCCGCGTACTGGCCGCGCGCGGTGGTCTTGCCCAGCGGCCCGAGGGGCTTGGTGCCCGAGAGCACCTTGATCTTCTCCGCGCGCAGGGCCCGCGGGTCGAACGACAGCGGCTCCTCCATCGCGGTGAAGGCCAGCAGCTGCAGCAGGTGGTTCTGGATGACGTCCCGGGCGGCGCCGATGCCGTCGTAGTACCCCGCGCGGCCGCCGAGGCCGATGTCCTCGGCCATGGTGATCTGCACGTGGTCGACGTAGTTGGCGTTCCAGATCGGTTCGAACAGCTGGTTCGCGAAGCGCAGCGCCAGGATGTTCTGCACCGTCTCCTTGCCGAGGTAGTGGTCGATGCGGAACACCGACTCCTCGGGGAAGACGTCGTTGACGATCGCGTTGAGCTCTTCGGCGCTCTTCAGGTCGTGCCCGAAGGGCTTCTCGATGACGACGCGCCGCCAGGTGTTCTCGTCGGCGTTCGCCAGCCCGGACCGGGCCAGCTGCTTGGTCACCACCGGGAACGCGCCGGGCGGGATCGACAGGTAGAACGCGGTGTTGCCGCCGGTGCCGCGTTCGGCGTCGAGGTCGCGGACCGTCTGCGCGAGCCGGTCGAAGGCGTCGTCGTCGTCGAAGGTGCCCTGGACGAACCGGATGCCTTCGGCGAGCCGGTTCCACACCGACTCCTTGAACGGCGTCCGCGCGTGCTCCTTGACCGAGTCGTGCACGAGCTCGCCGAAGTCCTGGTGCTCCCAGTCGCGGCGGGCGAACCCGACGAGCGAGAAGCCCGCGGGCAGCAGGCCGCGGTTGGCCAGGTCGTAGATGGCGGGCATCAGCTTCTTGCGTGCCAGGTCGCCGGTGACACCGAAGATCACCAGGCTGGACGGCCCGGCGATCCGCGGGAGCCGCTTGTCCCGCGGGTCGCGCAGCGGGTTGCTCCAGGTCATGCGCCGGCCTCCTGTACCGCGCGGGCGACGGCCGCGAGGCCCGCGGCCCGGTCGGTCAGGTGCAGGCGCAGCACCGGGCGGCCGTGCTCGGCGAGCACCTGCCCGTCGCCGAGGGCCTGGGCGTGCTGCAGCTGCCCCAGCGTGTACGGCCGGTCCGGCACGTCGAGGTCCTGCTCGACGGCGCCGGTCAGCTGCAGGAAGACGCCGTTCTGGTGCCCGCCCTTGTGGTACTGGCCGGTGGAGTGCAGGAACCGCGGGCCCCAGCCGAACGTCGTCTGCTTTCCGGTGCGCTTGGCGATCTCGCCGCGCAGCACCGCCGTCGACGCGTCGTCGAGCCGGTCGAGGTAGGCCTGCACCGCGATGTAGCCCGCGTCCGGCGCCGAGGCGAAGAACGCCCGGAGCACGTCGGTCAGGCTGCCGTCGGTGGAAACGCCGTCACTGCCGAAGATCTCGACCGAACCGTCCACATTGGATGGCTCTTCGCCGCCCTTCAGCTTCTCCGGGTCGTCCAGCAGCGCGCGGGCCGCCTTCTTCGCCGTCTCGACGTCGGGCTGGTCGAACGGGTTGATTCCGAGCAGCCGGCCGGCGAGCGCCGTGGCGAACTCCCAGAGCAGGAACTGCGCGCCGAGCGAGCCGGTGACCGCGATCTTCGCGGCGCCCTGCGAGCTGCCGACGGCGACCGGGGTGGCGTCGGACTTCGCGTCGGCGAAGCCGGGCGCCTCCGTGCCCTCGACCGCGACCGGCAGCAACCCGGTGCCCTGCTTTCCGGTGGACTCCGCGATCAGCTGCTCGGCCCAGTCCGGGAAGCCCTTGACGCCGGAACCGGAGTCGGCCAGCACGACCTTCTCGGCGCCGCCTTCGTGCGCGGCGGCCCAGGCTGCGGCCAGCTTGACCGCCGGGTTGCCCGCGGAGTCGGCCGCGAGCTCTTCGGCCACCGAAGCGGCCTGGTCGAGCAGCCGGGCGACGTCCGCGCCGGCGAGCCCGGCCGGGACGAGCCCGAACGCGGTCAGCGCCGAGTAGCGGCCGCCGACGTGCGGGTCGGCGAGGAAGACCTTGCGGTATCCCTCCTTTTCGGACAGTTCCTGGAACGGCGAGCCGGGGTCGGTGACGACCACGATCCGCCGCGCCGCGTCGATGCCCGCGTCGGCGAACGCTTTCGCGAAGATCCGCCGGTGGCTGTCGGTCTCGACGGTGCCGCCCGACTTCGACGACACCACGATCACGGTGCGCTCGAGGTCGCCGGCCAGCGCGTCGGCGACCTGGCCGGGGTCGGTGGTGTCGAGGACGGTCAGCGCGACGCCGTCGGTCGCGGTGATCACCTCCGGCGCCAGCGACGAGCCGCCCATACCGGCCAGCACGACACGGTCGACGCCTTCGGATCGCAGTTCGGTGCGCAGTGCCTCGATCTCGCCGATCAGCGGCCGCGACGACTTGTGCAGCGTCGTCCACGACAGCCGGATCGACGCCTCGGATTCGGCGTCCGGTCCCCAGAGCGTCGCGTCCTGCGCCGCCAGCTTCGAGGCGGCCTGGTCGGCGACCAGCCGCTCGACGAGGGGCGCAGCGCGCTCCGCCAGTTCGGCGTCCACGATCTCGACGCCGGTTTTTTCCCCTGTCGTCATGGTGCGCTTCAGCCCTTCGCCTTCTCGAGCTGGCCGTTCACGGTGTCGAGGAGTTCCGTCCAGGACTTCTCGAACTTCTCGACGCCTTCGTTCTCCAGCGTGAGGAACACGTCGCGGATGTCGATGCCGACGGCTTCGAGCTGGTCGAAGACCTCCTGCGCGTCCTTGCCGTGGCCGCTGACCCGGTCGCCCTGGAGGTCGGCGTGCTCGGCGACCGCGTCGAGGGTCTTCTCCGGCATGGTGTTGACGGTGTTCTTCACCACCAGGTCGTCGACGTAGAGCGTGGGGGAGTAGTCCGGGTTCTTCACACCGGTCGAGGCCCACAGCGGGCGCTGCGCGTTGGCGCCGTCGGCCGCGAGGGCCTTCCAGCGGTCCGAAGCGAACAGCTCCTCGAAGGCCACGTACGCGAGCCGGGCGTTGGCGACGGCCGCCTTGCCGCGCAGCGCCAGGGCCTCGTCGGTGCCGATGGCTTCCAGGCGCTTGTCGATCTCGGTGTCCACGCGGGACACGAAGAACGAGGCGACCGAGTGGATGCCGCGCAGGTCGTGGCCGTTGGCCTTCGCCTGCTCCAGGCCCGCGAAGAAGGCCTCGATGACCTTCTTGTAGCGCTCGACGGAGAAGATCAGCGTGACGTTGACGCTGATGCCCTCGGCGAGCGTGGCGGTGATGGCCGGCAGGCCCTCTTCGGTGGCCGGGATCTTGATCAGCACGTTCGGCCGGTCCACGGTCTTCCACAGGTCCTTAGCCTCGGCCACCGTCTTGTCGGTGTCCTTGGCCAGGCGCGGGTCGACCTCGATGGAGACGCGGCCGTCGACGCCGTTCGTGGCGTTGTAGACGTCGCGGAACAGGTCGGCGGCGTTGCGCACGTCGGTCGTGGTCAGGTCCCGGATGGTCGCCTCGACGTCGGCGCCCTGGGCCGCGAGCTCCCGGGTGCGCTCGTCGTAGGCGTCACCCTTGGACATCGCGTTCGCGAAGATCGTCGGGTTGGTCGTCACGCCGACGACGTGCTTGTCGCGGACGAGCGCGGCGAGGTTGCCGGTGTTCAGGCGTTCACGCGAAAGGTCGTCGAGCCAGATGGATACACCGGCTGCGGACAGCTGCGCGAGCTTGTCGTTGCTCATTACTGTCATCCCCTTCAGGAATTCTTGGTGTTCTGGATCGAGCGGCGGGCCGCCTCGACGACTGCTTCCGCGGTGAACCCGAACTCACGGAACAGTGTGGCGGCGTCGGCGGAGGCGCCGAAGTGCTCGATCGAAACGTTCACCCCGGCGTCACCGGTGAAGCGGTGCCACGACTGGGCGATGCCCGCCTCGACGGACACGCGGGCCTTCACGGCGGCCGGGATGACGGATTCGCGGTAGGCCGCGTCCTGCGCGTCGAACCACTCGACGCACGGCATCGAGACGACGCGCGCCTTGACCCCGTCGGCCTCGAGGGTCTTCTTCGCCTCGACGGCGAGCTGGACCTCGGAACCGGTGGCGATGAGCACCACGTCCGGGGTGCCGTCCGAGTCCGCCAGGACGTACCCGCCCTTGGCGACGCCCTCGGCGCTGGTGCCCTCGAGCACCGGCACGTTCTGGCGGGTCAGCGCCAGGCCGGACGGGTGGTGGATGTCCTCCAGCACGGCCTTCCACGCGTACGCGGTCTCGTTGGCGTCCGCCGGGCGGACGACGTTGAGGCCCGGGATCGCGCGCAGCGCGGAGAGCTGCTCGATCGGCTGGTGCGTCGGCCCGTCTTCGCCGAGGCCGATCGAGTCGTGCGTCCAGACGTAGGTGACCGGCGCCTTCATCAGCGCGGCCAGCCGGACCGGCGGGCGCATGTAGTCGGAGAAGATGAGGAAGGTCGCGCCGTACGGGCGGGTGCCGCCGTGCAGCGCGATCCCGTTGAGGATCGAGCCCATGGCGTGCTCGCGGACGCCGAAGTGCAGCGTCCGGCCGTACGGGTTGGCCTGCCACATGTCGGTGGCGGCCTTCTCGGGACCGAACGAGTCGGCGCCCTTCATCGTCGTGTTGTTGCTCTCGGCCAGGTCGGCCGAGCCGCCCCACAGCTCCGGCAGCGGTTCGGCCAGCGCGCTGAGGACCTCACCGGAGGCCTTGCGGGTGGCGATGCCCTTGGCGTCCGGCTCCCACTTCGGCAGGTTGTCGGCGAAGCCCTCGGGCAGCGTGCGGGTGGCCAGCCGGTCACCGAGCTTCTTGCGCTCCGGGTTGGCCTCGGCCCAGGCCTGGTACTTCTCCTGCCACTCGGCGTGCGCCACCCGGCCGCGCTCGGCCGCCTGGCGGGTGTGCTTGAGCACGTCGTCATCGACCTGGAACGACTGCTCCGGGTCGAAGCCGAGGATCTTCTTGACCGCGGCGACCTCTTCGCCGCCCAGCGCGGCGCCGTGCGCCTTGCCGGTGCCCATCTTCTTGGGCGCCGGGTAGCCGATCACGGTCCGCAGGGCGATGAACGACGGCCGCTGCGTCTCGGCCTTGGCGGCCTTGATGGCCTCCTCGATCGCGACGACGTCCTCGCCGCCCTCGACGACCTGGGTGTGCCACCCGTAGGCCTCGTAGCGGGCGACTGTGTCTTCCGAGAGCGCGATGTTCGTGTCGTCCTCGATCGAGATCTTGTTGTCGTCGTAGAAGACGATCAGGTTGCCCAGCTCCTGGCGGCCCGCGATGGACGAGGCCTCGGAGGTGACGCCCTCTTCGATGTCGCCGTCGGAGGCGATCACGTAGATGTGGTGGTCGAAGATGCTCTCGCCGGGCGCGGCGTCCGGGTCCAGCAGGCCGCGCTCGCGGCGGGCCGCCATCGCCATGCCCACGCCGTTCGCGAGGCCCTGCCCGAGCGGGCCGGTGGTGGTCTCGACGCCGTCGGTGTGGCGGTACTCGGGGTGCCCCGGGGTCTTCGAGCCCCACTTGCGCAGCTGCTTGAGGTCCTCGAGCTCGAGGCCGTAGCCGGCGAGGAAGAGCTGGATGTAGAGGGTCAGGCTCGAGTGGCCGGCCGAGAGGATGAACCGGTCGCGGGCCGGCCAGTGCTGGTCGTTCGGGTCGTGGCGCATGGTCCGCTGGAACAGCGTGTAGGCGAGCGGCGCCAGGCTCATCGCGGTGCCGGGGTGGCCACTGCCACAGTTCTCCACCGCGTCCGCGGCGAGCACCCGCACGGTGTCCACGGCGCGGGTGTCGGTGTCGGTCCAGTCGGCGGGCGTGTTGCGCCGGAGGAGTGGGTTGTTCTCGCTGGTAGTGGCGGTTTCGGACACTGAACTCCAACTCCCGGTCATGATGGTTGCGGCTGGTCTTCCTCGTTCCGGTTACCCGTACGCGCGGCTACTTATCTCAATCGATCCCGAAGGGACGATATTCCTGCTCGCGGCCATGCGCAGGGGCAATCGCGGCCCGTCGCGGCCAGCCTAGTGCTTGGGCCGGTCGAGGACCCGCGATCACCCACGGGATTCACCACGTCTAACATCGTTCGAGGGTTCAGTAGGGCTGGTTCTTCGGCTACCCGGACTGTCCCGCCCGAACCTGACGCAGGGAGTGAAATGTCGCCGGTGAACGCTGCGCACGGACGCAGTGACGACACCAGCGCCGTGCACCCGACCGGTGAACGACCGCACGGTGAGCGGCGAAGCCTCCGCCGGGTCGTCGGCGCCTACGCCGCGCTGGCGAAACCGCGCGTGATCGAGCTCCTGCTGGTGACCACCATCCCGGCGATGTTCCTCGCCGGCCGTCAGATCCCCTCGCCCTGGCTGGTCCTGGCCACGCTGGTCGGCGGGACGATGGCCGCGGGCAGCGCGAACGCGCTCAACTGCGTGATCGACGCGGACATCGACAAGGTGATGAACCGCACGAAGCGCCGCCCGCTGGTCAAGGACTCGGTGCCCCGCCGCGGCGCGCTGGTCTTCGGCCTCGTGATGGGCGTCGCGTCGGCGGTCGTGCTCTACCTCACGGTGAACCTGCTCTCGGCGATCCTCGCCATCGCGACGATTCTCTTCTACATCTTCGTGTACACGCTCGGCCTCAAGCGGCGCACGTCACAGAACGTGGTCTGGGGCGGCGCGGCGGGCTGCATGCCGGTCGTCATCGGCTGGGCCGCGGTCACCGGCACGGTGCAGTGGCCGGCGTTCGTGATGTTCGGCGTGATCTTCTTCTGGACCCCGCCGCACACGTGGGCGCTGGGCATGAAGTACCGCGACGACTACGAGCGCGCGGGCGTCCCGATGCTGCCGGTGGTGGCCACCGCCCAGCACGTCGCCCGCCAGATCGTCATCTACTCGTGGGTGATGGTGGCGTGGACGCTGCTGTTGCTCCCGGTGACGTCCTGGCTGTACGGCACGTTCGCGATCCTGGCGGGCGGCTGGTTCCTCTTCTACGCGCACAGCCTGCAGGCGGCGGTGCGGCGGGGTGAAGAGACGAAGCCGATGGCGCTGTTCCACCGGTCGAACACGTACCTGATGATCGTGTTCGTGGCCCTGGCCGTGGACTCGGCGATCGGGCTGCCGACCCTCGGCCTGCCGTTCTGAGACGGGTCGGGACCGCGGTAGCCGCGGTCGTCGTTCTCGGCCTGCTGGTCCTCCTCGGCCACGGGAAGCTCCCGGCCCTGGACGAGAGCCTGCTCACCGGCGGCTGCGCCATCCCGAAACGGATCACGGCGGTTCCCGGGGCGGCCCCCGACGGTGGTGGCGTCCGCCTCGCCGAGACCGGCCCGGGTGTCGCGGTCTTGGAGAACACCAGCACCCTCGCGGCCTACCGGATCCCCGTGACGTCCGGCATCCGGACCGTCGAGGTGCCGGTGCTCATCCCGGGAGAGCGGATCGGCGTCGTGCTCGACCGGCCCACACCCGGCCCGGTGATCTGGCTCGCACCCGAGGCGCTGGGCGGCTTCACGCCCGTGACCGCCGACGTCATGCCGGGCGGCGTCCGTTACCGCTCGGCGAACTGCCGCGCCTTGACCAGCCGCGGAGCCGCCGTGCTGCACCGCGACGCCGCCGGGCACCTCACCGGCGGTGAGCAGCTGCCGCCGGAAAGCGTGTCGTGCGCGCCGGGGGAGCGGGTGCTTCCCGGAGGAGCTCCCGGTGCCGAGGTCTACCCGTACTGCGCCCTCGGCGCGGAATGATCGCGCGGCGGCCGCCGTTACACTTCGTTGGCTCTTTTTCCCTTGAGGCGAAAGCAGGATGCTCTTGTCCGTCTCCTCGGACGACTTCTCCGCCGAGCTCGCCCGCGAGCAGGCGTACGTCACCACCCTCTACTCGAAGCTCGACGCCGAGCGCCTCGAAGCCCAGCGACGCCTCGACGAGACGCTGCGGCAGACCGGCGGCACCCCGCAGGCGCGCACCGAACGCGACGTCGCCACCACCCTCTACACCGACCGGCTCGCCCAGCTCGGCTCCGTCGAGCAGGGCCTCGCCTTCGGCCGGCTCGACTTCGTCCCCGGGAGCGCCGAGGAAACCACCTACATCGGCCGGCTCGGGCTGTTCGACGAAGACGACGACTACCAGCCGCTGCTGGTCGACTGGCGGGCGCCGGTCGCGCGGCCGTTCTACCTGGCCACCGCCGCGTCCCCCGAAGGGGTGCGGCGGCGACGGCACCTGCGGTCGCTGAGCCGCAAGGTCACCGGGTTCGACGACGAGATCCTCGACCTCACCGCCGCCGACCAGGGCCAGGACCTCGGCCTGGCCGGCGAAGCCGCACTGCTGGCCGCGCTGGAGCAGCGGCGCACCGGCGAGATGAGCGACATCGTCGCGACCATCCAGGCCGAGCAGGACCGCATCATCCGCGCCCCGCTCGGCGGCGTGATGGTCGTGCAGGGCGGCCCGGGCACCGGCAAGACCGCCGTCGCGCTGCACCGCGCGGCTTACCTGCTCTACACGCACCGCCAGCAGCTCACCACCCGCGGCGTGCTCGTCGTCGGCCCGAACAGCACGTTCCTGCGCTACATCGGCCAGGTGCTGCCGTCGCTCGGCGAGACCGGCGTGCTGCTCGCCACCGTCGGCCAGCTCTACCCCGGCCTGACCGCCGACGGCGTCGAGCCGCGCGAAGCGACCGAGGTCAAGGGCCGGCTGGTGATGGCCGAGGTGCTGGCCAACGCCGTCCGCGACCGCCAGCGCGTGCCCGAGCCGGTCCTGGAGATCGAGTACGAGCACGACGTCCTCAGGCTCGACCGCAAGACGTGCACCGACGCCCGCACCCGGGCCCGCCGGTCGCGGCGCCCGCACAACCCGGCGCGGCGCCTGTTCGTCTCCGACGTCCTCGACGCGCTGACCCGCCAGGCCGCCCGCAAGCTGGGGGAGGACCTCCTCGACGGGCAGGACCTGGCCGACATCCGCGCCGAGCTGGCCGCGGACGAAAACGTCGCCGCGGCGTTGGATTCGCTGTGGCCGGTGCTGAGCCCGGAAGGCGTCCTCGACGACCTGTTCGCCGACCGCGAACGCCTCTCCCGGGCGGCCGGGAAGCTGCTCGCGGAGGAGGACCGCGCGCTGCTGGAGAGCGGCCGCGACGCGAAGTGGACGCCCGCCGACGTGCCGCTGCTCGACGAGCTCGCCGAGCTGATCGGCGTCGACGACACCGAGGCCCGCGTCGAGCGCAAACGCCGTGAGCGCGAGGATCGCGCCTACGCCGAGGGCGTGCTCGACATCCTGGAGCAGGACGAAGAGATCATCGACGAGGAGCTGCTGCGCGTCTCCGACGTCCTCGACGCCGAGCTGTTCGCCGAACGCCAGCAGGCGCGCAGCGAGCTGACCGCCGCCCAGCGGGCCGCGCAGGACCGGACCTGGACGTTCGGGCACGTGATCGTCGACGAGGCCCAGGAGCTCTCGGCGATGGACTGGCGGCTGCTGATGCGGCGCACGCCGAACCGGTCGATGACCCTGGTCGGCGACGTGGCCCAGACCGGCGCGGCGGGCGGGGCGCGGTCGTGGGGCGAGGTGCTCTCGCCCTACGTCGAGGACCGCTGGCGGCTGGAGCAGCTGACCGTGAACTACCGCACGCCCGCCGAAATCATGGCCGTCGCCGCGCGGGTGCTCGCCGAGGTGGATCCCTCCCTCTCGGCGCCGTCTTCGGTGCGGGAGACCGGGCTCCCGCCGTGGACGGTGCGTGCCGGGGACCTTCCGGCGGAGCTGCCCGGGCTGGTCGCGCGCGAGCTGTCCGAAGTGGACGGCGGCACGGTGGCGGTCCTGGTGCCCGCGGCCCGCTTCGACGCGGTGTCGGCGCTGCTCGCCGGCCACGACGAGCGGCTGAGCGTCCTGACGGTCGAGCGGTCGAAGGGCCTGGAGTTCGACTCGGTGGTGCTGGTCGCGCCGGACGAGGTCGTCGCGGGCTCGCCGAGGGGCCTCAACGACCTGTACGTGGCCCTGACGCGGGCGACCCGGCGGCTCGGCGTGGTCGCCACCGGTGACGAAGTGCCGGCACTCTCCGTGCTTGGTTAGGGTGCCCGGCATGCAGAACATCGGGAAGATCGTGGTCGTCGCCGTGGCGGCGCTGTCGCTGGCCGCGTGCGGCCAGGACCCCAAGACCCAGACGGCGGCGCCGCCGTCGTCGGCCGCCCCGTCGTCGACCGCCGCGCCGGCCACCCAGAGCAAGGGCCGCGAGTGCACCGCGGACGACATCAAGACGACGGGGAAGTTCGGCGAGAAGCCCGAAATCACCATCCCGGACGACTGCGACCCGCCGAAGAAGCTGATCACCAAGGACCTGTCCGAGGGCACCGGCGACGGCGCGAAGGCCGGCCAGAAGCTCCTGATGAACTACCACCTGGTGACCTGGTCGGACAAGCAGGTGCTCGACAGCTCGTTCGGCCAGCGGCCGTTCGACCTCGTCCTCGGCGCCGGCAAGGTCATCCCGGGCTGGGACCAGGGCCTGGTGGGCATCAAGCAGGGCGGCCGCCGGCTGCTGATCATCCCGCCGGACCTGGCCTACGGCGAGGGCGGCAACGGCATGAAGCCGAACGAGACGCTGGTGTTCGTCACCGACGCCGTCTCGGTCGCCGCGGCCTGACGTGCGTGAAGGCCGCCGCGGGGGTGCCCCGTGGCGGCCTTCGGCGCGTCAGGGGATGAGCAGGAGCTTGCCGGTGGTGCGGCGGCCCTGCAGGTCCTCGTGGGCCTGGCGGGCGTCGGCCAGCGCGTACTTGCCGCCGATGCGGATGTTCAGCCGGCCGGCGAGGATGGCGTCGAACAGCTCCTTCGACCGCCAGTCGATCTCCTCGCGCGTGCGCGTGTAGTGCGCGGACGTCGGGCGGGTCAGGTACAGCGAGCCGCCGGAGTTGAGGCGCTGCGGGTCCAGGGGCGGCACCGGACCGCTGGAGGCGCCGAACAGCGCGAGCAGGCCGCGGACCTTCAGGCTGGCCAGGCTGCCGTCGACGGTGTCCTTGCCGACGCCGTCGTAGACGACGTCGACGCCTTCGCCGCCGGTCAGCTCCCGGGTGATCGCGGCGAAGTCGTCGCGGTCGTAGCGGATGACCTCGTCGGCGCCGGCTTCGCGGGCGAGCTTCGCCTTCTCCTCGGTCGACACCGTGCCGATGACGCGGGCGCCGCGCGCCTTCGCCAGCTGCACCAGGAGCAGGCCGACGCCGCCCGCGGCCGCGTGCACGAGCACGTCGTGGCCCGGCTTGACCTCGAAGGTGGAGGCGACCAGGTAGTGCGCGGTGATGCCCTGCAGCATGGTCGCGGCCGCGGTCTCGAGCGAGACGCCTTCGGGAACCTGCACCGCGACCGACGCCGGGACGAGCTTGCGGGCCGCGTAGCTGCCGATCGACCCCTGCCAGGCGACGCGGTCGCCGGGCGCGAAGCCGGTGTCGGCATCAGCCTCCACGACCGTGCCGGCGCCCTCGAGGCCGAGCACGACCGGCAGCTCCATCGGGTAGACGCCCTGGCGCTGGTAGGTGTCGATGTAGTTGACCCCGGCCGCGGCGACGTCGACCAGGAGCTCGCCGGCCTGCGGGGCGCGGACGTCCACTTCGGCCGGTTCGAGCACTTCCGGGCCGCCGGTCTTCGTCACCTGCACTGCGGTGGGCATGGGTCCTCCTCGGGTCGTCTTCTCCCGGGTGCAACTATGGCCGAGGCCACGCTGTTCCGCGTTCCGGCTCTCCGTTGGTTATCGTTCGGGACGTGACTTCAGAAGAGACCGTCGTTTCGCCGACCAGCGCGCAGCTGGGCGCGGCCCGCAAGTTCGTGACGGCGCACGGCAAGCCGTCCCGCGCGGTGGTGGAGAACATCGGCCGGGCGGGTGCCCGCGTGGTCCTGGTCGGCGCGGACGGCGCTCTCGGGGACGTCGTCGTGCCTTCGGTGGCGACGGGCGAGGCCCTGATCGAGGCGGTCGAGGACCTCGCACCGGCGACGTGGGACGCGGAGACGGTCAACCAGACGAAGATCGGCCCGGAGCACCGCCGCAAGATGGCGGGCAAGTGAGCCCCACGGCAGTCCTGGTCAGCTGCGCGGAACTCCCTTCGGGTGACGGCGACGACGACGCTGTCGTGCCTGCGTTGTCTTCGCTGGGCTTTTCGGTCTCGTGGGCACCCTGGGATTCTTCGTTCGACTTCGCCTCGGCGGACGCGGTCATCCTGCGCGCGACCTGGGATTATCCGGATCGGCGCGCCGAGTTCCTCGCGTGGTGCGAGTCGGTGCCGTCGCTGCTCAACCCGGCACCCGTGGTCCGGTGGAACACGGACAAGTCGTACCTGGTTGAGCTGCTGGACGCGGGCCTGCCGGTGGTCCCGACGACGCTGGTCCCGCTGGGCTCGCCGGCATCTTTTCCGTCGTCGGATTTCGTGGTGAAGCCCGCGGTGGGCGCGGGATCGCGGGGCGCGGCCCGGTTCGCCGGTGGCGCTGATGCTTCTTCGCACGTCGCGGCGTTGCACGCTTCGGGTCGCGCGGCGCTGATCCAGCCGTATCAGTCCAGTGTGGACACCGACGGCGAGCTCGCTCTGGTGTACCTGGGCGGAATCTACTCCCACGCGTTCACGAAGGGCGCGATGCTCGGGTCCACAGTGGATGGCTCGGGCCTGTACCTGTCGGAGAAGCTGGCACCGGCCTCGCCGCCTCTTGACGCGGTGGCGCTGGCGGAAGACGTCCTCGATGCGGCTACGGCGTTGCTGGGGATCCTGCGGGCGGAGCTGTTGTACGCGCGGGTGGACCTGGTGCGCGGGGCGGACGGGAAGCCGTTGCTGCTGGAACTGGAGCTGACGGAGCCCTCGCTGGGCTTCCGCCAGACGGACCCGGCCGCGGTGACGCGGTTCGCCTCCGCGGTGCGGCAGCAGCTGGCGTAACGTCACCGGGCCACCTGCACGGCCACCAGCACGAGCGCGACGACCGCCCCGATCACGGTCACGGCCAGTGAGCCGGTGACCAGGTAGAGCCCGCCGATCCCGGCCAGGCCGGCCTTGATGAGCTCGCGCAGTCCGCGCTCGTCGTCCCGCCAGGGCGGCGGCTCCGGTCTGCCGGCGATGTCCTTCGCCATTGTTCTACCCCTCTTGATGGTGTACTAGTACGCCTAGGGCCAATGGTGACCGGTGATGGGTTGCACCGGAAATGATCTTTTGTTTTCGGGCCGAGTTTCTCGTTGCCGGGCGGCTGTCGCCGCAGATCTCGCCGTTGCCCGGGCTTGCCGGGGAATTGTCGATCATTGTCGGTGGAGGGTGCCGTGACCATCCCTATGGACTGCGAGCGCGTCGCCGAGGTGGCTTCGCCCAAGGAGGTCGAAGACGCGCTGCGCTGGCTGGCGACGCGTAAAGAAGGTGAACCGCTCCGGTTTCTCCGGTACGCGATCGAAGAACCGGCGAGCCAGTCGGCCGTAGCGCTGCGCTCTTTGGTGGCGCCGTCAGCGATGTTGTCCGTCGAGACGCCCGAATCGCGCGCGTTCGCCGTATGGGGTCTGGTCGCCGACGAGATCGGCAAGCTCGGCTCGGCGGGGGACTCCCGCCGGCGCAACACCCTGATGGCGGCGTTCCGGATTCCGCCGGCGCCCGGCGAAACCGCCTGGAAGGGGACGCTCGAGGACCGCTTCGGCCAACTGAGGCCACTGCGGGGCGTCTTCGGCGAGCGGCCGCCCACCACGACCGCCCCCATGCACAAGGCGTGGAAGCGAGCGGTCGGCGACCTGGCCGGGTGCCTGGCCGGGAAATTCGCCTCGCTGGACGAACAGGGCTGGCGGTTCTACATCGACATCGGGCGGGCGGTGGAGGTCGCGGGCGACGAACGCTGGCAGGCTCGAGCAGCTTCCCAGGGGGCGCAACCCGTCTTCGTCGAGCGCATGGTCGTCACGGTGGTGATGCACCGCAAAACGGCGCTCCGCCGCATCACCGAACGCGACATCATCGCCCGCGAGGACGGCGTCGACGGCTATCACGTGCACGCGCTGACCGGCTGGACGCACGAACCGGAAGAGATCCCGGTGACGGCGCTGTGGGCGTGCCGGCTGGTCGCTTCACCCGGAGCGCAGCCGGGCGACCCCGTGCTGGCCCGTCTGCGCTTCCGCCGGCCCCTTCGCCGGGGCGAGCGGTACTCCTTCGTGTCCGAGGCGTTCGACGGCGAACTCGACGAGGAGCGCTTGTGGATCAACGTCGACGTCGACCACCACGGCATCGCACCCGGGAGGTGCGCTCCGGACGGCAGGCCGGTCACCGGTTTGACGATTCAGATCGCTTTCGACGAGAAGTGCGTGCCCGAAGCTTGCTGGTGGTACGCGGAGCAAACCGAATACGAGCGAAGGTGCCGCCCGCCGGACGGTGATCCGCACCTGCTGCCCATCGAGGACGGGTTCGTCCGGCACACCTTCATCGACGGGTGTCATCCACGGGAGGACTACGGGGTGGCTTTCCGGTGGAAATCCTCGTGACCGAAGTGAGATCACGTCTTGGGACGAGGATTTCTTCCCGTTCCTTCGGCGACGAGGGGGTCAGCCGATGGTGCTCACGTCATTGCCGGTGTTTCCGCCGCCACCGTACTGTCCCGTAGGTGCCGCGACGACAACCGGCGCCGGGGTGGGCGGTGCGAACGCCATCGCGATGACCGCGAACCCCGCGACGACCACGACGGCAAACCGAGAGTGGCCCGTGGCATTTCCCTTGCCGGCCGCGGATTCTAGTGAGCTTTTACGATGCTTTTGTTCCACGCGCGGGAAGTTACCGTGCGTCGTCGGACACGGTAGAGGAGCACGCTAGGTCACTCCCCGTGATCAAACCCGCTTCGCGGCCAGCCGATCGGCCCGCGGCCACCGCACATCAGTCGCCCACCCGAACCGCTCGAACGCCCAGATCACCCGCGCCGAAACGTCCAGCTGCCCCCGCAACACCCCGTGCCGCGCACAAGTCGGATCAGCGTGGTGCGAGTTGTGCCACGACTCGCCCATCGACAGCAACGCCAGCGGCCAGAAGTTCGCCGCCTTGTCCCGGCTCGCGAACGGCCTCTCGCCGATCAGGTGGCAGACCGAGTTCACCGACCACGTCACGTGGTGCAGGAACGCGATGCGCACCAGGCCCGCCCAGAAGAACGCCGTCACGACGCCCCACCAGGACCACGAGATCAGGCCACCGAGGACCGCCGGGAGGGCCAGGCTCAACGTGATCCACAGCCAGAAGTAGCGGTTCACCCAGCGGACGTCCGCGTCCGCCACCAGGTCCGGGGCGAAGCGGTCCGCGTTGGTCACCTCGCGGCCGAACATCCAGCCCATGTGCGCGTGCCAGAAGCCGCGCAGGAGGGCTGATGGGGAGGTGCCGAACAGCCACGGCGAGTGCGGGTCGCCCTCGCGGTCGGCGAACGCGTGGTGGCGGCGGTGGCTGGCCACCCAGAAGATCACCGAGCCCTGCACCGCCATGCTGCCCGCGATGGCCAGGACCATCCGTAGGGGCCGCGACGCCTTGAACGCGCCGTGGGTGAAGTACCGGTGGAAGCCGACCGTCACCCCGAGCGTCGCGAACGTGTAGAACGCCGCCGCGAGGATCAGGTCGATCCAGCTCATGCCCCAGCCCCAGACCAGCGGGACCGCGATGAGCAGGGCCGCGAACGGCACCAGCAGGAAGGTCTTGAGCACGATCATCTCGCCGGTGCCGCGGCGGTGGGAGATGAGCGGCTTGGGCGCGGTGCGCGACGTCATGGCGCGAACAGTAATACACGGCCGGGACGCGCACGCCGACGCGGAGTTAAGCCCGCGTTGCCGTCAGGCGGCCGTGAGCTCGCGGGGCGCCGCTGCCAGCGATGTCACCGGGCCGCGGTCGCGGCTGCCGGTCCACAGGGACGCCGTCGCGACGATGACCGCCATCGCGCCCAGGACGTGGAACGACACCATGGCCTCCGGCACGCCCAGCGCGTACTGCAGCGAACCGAGACCCCCCTGCGCGACGGCGACCACCCACACCATCGTGTAGCGCCGCCAGAGGCTCTTCGGGGCGCCGACGCGCAGCAGCTGGAGGCCGAACACCGCGAGCAGCAGCAGGTAGAGCACCAGCAGTCCGCCGTGGACCTGGGCGAGCGCCTCGACCGGGGCGTCGAGACGGTGGGTGTTGAGGTCGCCGCTGTGCGGGCCGGCGCCGGTCACCGTGGTGCCCGCCGCCAGCACCAGCCACATCACGGCGGCGAGCGCGACGAGGATCCCCCGGCCGGAGGCGGGGACCAGCGACCGCGCGGGTTCGTCGCCTTCGCGGAACGCGCGCAGCAGCAGGACGGCCAGCCAGACGAGCGGGGTGGTCGCGAGGAAGTGGATCGCCACGGTCCACCACTCCAGCTTCGCGAGCACGGTGAGACCGCCGACGACGGCCTGCAGCACGACGCCGCCGGGCATCGTCCAGGCCAGCTTGACCAGGCGCTTGCGGCCCGGGTGGTCGATCTGCACGCGCCACGCGGTGACGACCGCGACGGCGGCGACCAGGATGACGACGCCGGTGAGCAGCCGGTTGCCGAATTCGATCCACTGGTTGAGCGCGTCGATCCCGGAGTCGTGCTTCGGCACGAGGCTGCCGGCGACGCACTCGGGCCAGGTCGGGCAGCCGAGCCCGGACCCGGTGACGCGCACGATGGACCCGGTGACGCCGATCAGCGCCTGCGCGAGGACCGCGGCGATCCCGACGGCCCGCTGCACGGCGGCGGAGGGATACGGCAAGCGGGCGACGAGGCTGGTGAACGGCACGGCATCGATGGTAGAGCGCGCGGAAAACGCGCTTTCGGCAGGTCCGGGCGCCCAGAACGGCGAGGCGGGCGCAAGGGACCAAGGTCACTCGGTTTTCTTCTGCTTCTTCTGGAAGAAGCCCATCGACTGCGCGAAGACGGCGCCGAACCCCACCACGGCCAGGGGAACCGTCCGGAGCCAGAACGTTCCCGCGTCCACCTTGATCAGCAGGACGAGCACCCCGATCGCCACCGCGAGCAGGAGCAGCATGATCAGGAAGACGCGGGTTTTCGAGACCATGTGAACTGCCCCCTCGGGTCCGGCTGTGGTCCGGCCGACCTTCTCAGAGGTGGGGCGTGGTTCGTGAGGTCACTTCTACCCGGGACTCAGGTGAGCTTCGTCGTGCGTGAAGCCAGCGCGCCCGCGAGAACCGCCCAGACCGCCAGCACCGCCATCGGGCCGGGAGCGAACGCCCCGTCCACCAGTGCCGCTCGCATCCCCTCCGCCAGCGCGCCCGACGGCAGCAGCTCCACCACGCGCGCCAGCCCCGTGGGCAGGGAAGCCGGCGCCAGCAGGATCCCGCCCGCCAGCAGCAGTGCGAACCACACGATGTTCGCCAGCGCCAGCACGGCTTCCGCGCGCAAAGCGCCGCCCAGCAGCACACCGAGCGCCCCGAACGCCAACGTTCCGAGCACCAGCAGCAGGACCGCCGACACCAGCCCGGACAGCGACGGCGACCAGCCCAGGAACGCCGCCACCACGCCGATGATCACCGACTGCAGGGCCACGACCACCAGCGCCGCCGCGAGCCGTCCCGCCACCAGCAGCCAGCGCGGCAGCGCCGTGGCCGAGAGCCGCTTCAGCACTCCGTAGCGCCGGTCGAAGCCGAGGGCGATCGCCTGGCCGGTGAACGCCGACGACATCACCGCCAGCGCCAGGATCCGGGGCGTGATCCAGTCCACTTTGGACGTCGAGCCGAGCGAAGACGCCGGGAGGATGTCCAGCAGGGACAGCCCGATCAGCAACGCCAGCGGGATCAACAGCGTCAGCAGCACCTGCTCGCCGTGGCGCAACGTCAGGCTCACCTCGACGCGCGCGTGTGTCCGCAGCATCCGGCCCAGGGACCCCCGTCCGGGCGCCGGAGCGAAAACGCCGGGCTCGAATACGCTCATGCCCGCAGCTCCCGTCCGGTCAGCTCCAGGAAGACCTCTTCCAGGGTCCGCTTGCCGACCTGCAGTTCCTCCGGCAGCACGCCCTGCTGCGCGCACCACGCCGTCACCGTCGACACCACCTGCGGGTCGACCGAGCCCAGCACCACGTACGTCCCCGGCGCCGACTCGCGCACCGTGTAGCCCTCCGGCAGCGCCGCGGTCAGCAGGGCCGTGTCGAGCCGCGTGCGGGCCTTGAAGCGCAGCCCCGCGTTGCCCGTCTCGTCCATCGTCAGCGACTGCGGTGCGCCGGACACGACGACCTTGCCGTGGTCCACGATCACCACCGTGTCGGCCAGCGCCTCGGCCTCCTCCATCAGGTGCGTGGTCAGCAGCACCGAGACGCCGTCGGCGCGCAGCGCGCCCAGCAGGTCCCACACCAGTCGCCGGGCCTGCGGGTCCATGCCCGCCGTCGGCTCGTCGAGGAACACCAGTTCCGGCCGCCCGACCAGGGCGCACGCCAGCGAAAGCCGCTGCTGCTGGCCACCGGAGAGGCGCTTGAACGGCGTCCGCCGCACGGTGGCCAGCCCGAGGACGTCCAGCAGCCACTCCGGGTCCAGCGGGGTCGCGGCGCAGGACGCCACCAGGCGCAGCATCTCGTCGGCGCGGACGCCGGGGTAGGCGCCGCCGCCCTGGGGCATGATCCCGATACGGGGCCGCAGCGCGGCCGACTCGCGGACCGGGTCGAGGCCGAGCACGCGCACCGAACCGGCGTCAGCGCGGAGGAAGCCTTCGCAGATCTCGACGGTGGTGGTCTTCCCGGCCCCGTTCGGGCCGAGCAGGGCGAGCAGGCTGCCGCGCTCCATCCGCAGGTCGAGGCCGTCGACCGCGCGGGTGGAGCCGTAGCTTTTGACCAGCCCGGTGATCTCGACGGCGGGGACACTCACATCGGGTCACGATACGGCGTCGGCCCGCGCGGGCACCCGCGGGGACGGCCGGGAGAGCAACACGGGAGCGAGCCGCCGCACGATCAGCATCCCGCCGCCGCAGACGACGATCGCCGCGACGTAGGCGAACGGCAGCACGTACGGGCGGCCGTCGAAGGTGCTGCCGGTGGGCGGGAGGAGGAACGGCAGGGCGGCCGACAGCACCGCCGCCGCCACCCGGAACCGCGACGTCCCGGCCGCGGCGGCGAGCGGGATCACCGCCCAGAGCACGTACCAGGGCTGCAGGTTGATCTGCAGGATCATCACCGCGCCCATCGAGACGCCGAGCCCGATGATCGGCCGGTAGCGCCACTTGAAGCTGTCCCAGAGGAACTTGAAGGTGATCCCGACGGCGACGAGGTAGCCGAGCGCGCCGAGGATGGGCACCAGCGCGTTCGTGTGGTTGCCGAGCCCGAGGGCGATGCCGAGGACGCCGGAGAGGTTGGCCAGCTCGGCGGTGGGGGAGATCCACGAACGGACCAGGCCGGGGGTGTTGAACGTCGCCCCGAACCAGCCGAAGCCGAGCCCGGTGCCGAAGCAGACGGCCACCAGGACCACGCCGAACCACAGCGCCATCGGCACGCCGGCCACGAACAGGTCCTTGAGCCGGCCGTGCCATCGCCGGGCCACCATCACGGCGAAGAACGGCAACGCGAACACCGCGGGCAGCTTCACCGCGACGCCGAGGGTGATGATCGCGACGCCGAGGCCGATGTACAGCAGCTCCCCGCGCGCGAGCGGGGGCGGGGTGTCGCCCTTCACCCGGATCGGCAGCCGCCGGATGCCCACCTCCAGCCCGGCGAGCATCAGGCCCACGGCGAGCGCGTCGTTGTGGGCGCCGGCCACGAAGTGGAAGATCAGCAGCGGGTTCAGGGCGCCGAGCCACAGCGCGGTCGCGGGCTGCACGCCGAACCGCCGCGCCAGCCGTGGCAGCGCCCAGACGATGAGGACCACGCCGGCCAGCGCGAGCACGCGCTGCAGCAGCACGCCGACCGCGATGCTGTTGCCGGCCAGCGGGGCGAGCCAGCCGCCGAGGCGCAGCACGACCGGCCCGTACGGCGCCGGCGTCTCCCGCCACATGTTCGACACGCCCGCGGTGAACTTGTCCGCGACGCCGAGGGCCTGCGCCGGGCCGAGGGTGTAGGGGTCCATCCCGCGGTGCACGATCTCGCTCTGCGCCAGGTAGCTGTAGACGTCGCGGGAGAACAGCGGCGGGATGACCAGCAGCGGCAGCACCCACAGCGCGATGGTGCGCGCGAGCTGGCCCTGTGACGCCAGCCGCGTGCGGCTGGGCTGGGCGAATCGGCCGAGCATCAGCCAGCTCAGCACCAGGATGCCCATCCCGGAGATGGCGATGGCCAGCGACACCGTCGGGATCCGGGTGAACAGCCGCAGCACCGGGATCTCCTGCACCGGGTTGATCACCGGGGCGGCGCCGGCGCCGAGGGAGCCGAGCGCGAGGAAGAGCGACCCGACCGTGCCGAACCGGCGGACGACGTTCAGCCCGCGCTGTTCGTCGGCCTCCAGGGGCAGCGGTTCGCGGGGGTGGACCGGGGAGAGCGTCACCGGGTGGGCACTCCCGGTTTCGAGCCGTGCCACTTGCTGTTCCTGTTCGCCCACTGCCACGCGTGCAGGGTATCGGTCCGCTCCCGAGTGAGTCGGGTCACTGCCGGACACCCCGCCTTTGCCGACCGCGGGGAAATAAGACACACTTGTGTTGTGAAAAAGACGGCGGCGGGCGACCAGGCGGGCGGCGATCTGCCGCGTGCCCAGCACCCGCACGTTCCGTCGCAGGTCAGCGCCGAGGGCAAGACCCGCCAGGAGGTCGCCCGGCTGCTGCTGGAACAGGGTCCCATGACCGCCGTCGTGGTCGCCGAGCAGCTCGGGATCAGCCCCACCGCCGTCCGCCGGCACCTGGACGCACTTCTCGCGGATGGCGAAGCCGAGACGCGGGACGCGCCGCGGCGGGGCCCCCGGGGCCGGGGCCGCCCGGCGAAGCTCTTCCTGCTGACCGAGCCCGGCCGCGCCCGCTTCGGGCACGCCTACGACGACTTGGCCGTTTCCGCCATCCGCTTCCTGGCCGAGCACGCCGGTGAAGACGCCGTGCGCGCCTTCGCCGAGCAGCGCATCGAGAAGCTGGTCGGCCCGCACCGCTCCGCGATCACCGGACCGGGTGATCCGGCGTCGCGCGCGGAGGCCCTCGCGACCGCGCTGAGCAGGGAAGGCTACGCTGCGTCGACCCGTCAGATCGGCGCGCTGCAAGCTTCGAAAGAAGCGCCCGGTCCCGGACAGAACACCGGCGCCCAGCTCTGTCAGCACCACTGTCCGGTCGCCCACGTGGCCGCGGAGTTCCCGCAGCTGTGCGAGGCCGAGACGGAGGCGTTCGCCAAGCTGCTGGGCACCCACGTCCAGCGGCTGGCGACCATCGCACGCGGGGACTCCGCGTGCACCACCCACGTACCCGTCACGGCGGGTCAGCCGGCCCATCCCGAGCCGGTGAGCACAGAGCCTTCGAGGGCGGCGGCGAAGCCGCTGTCCCCGGGGCGCACAGCACGGATCCCGAATGGAGGGAAACCCGCATGACTGCCGCTGCCGAGCAGCGCACTCCCACCACCGCGCCACTGAGCCAGGAAGAGACCATCGAGTCCCTTGGCAAGTACGCGTTCGGCTGGGCCGACTCCGACGAAGCGGGCGCCAGCGCCCGTCGCGGGCTGAACGAAGATGTCGTCACCGACATCTCCGGGAAGAAGTCCGAGCCGGAGTGGATGCGCGAAGCGCGACTGAAGGCGCTCAAGCTCTTCGAGAAGAAGCCCATGCCCAACTGGGGGGCCGACCTCTCCGGGATCGACTTCGACAACATCAAGTACTTCGTCCGCTCCAGCGAGAAGCAGGCGGCGAGCTGGGAAGACCTTCCCGAGGACATCAAGAACACCTACGACAAGCTCGGCATCCCCGAGGCGGAGAAGCAGCGCCTCGTCGCCGGTGTCGCGGCCCAGTACGAGTCCGAGGTCGTCTACCACTCGATCCGCGAGGACCTCGAGAAGCAGGGCGTGCTCTTCCTCGACACGGACACGGCGCTGCGCGAGCAGCCGGAGCTGTTCCGGGAGTACTTCGGCTCGGTCATCCCGGCCGGCGACAACAAGTTCTCCGCGTTGAACACGGCGGTCTGGTCCGGCGGCTCGTTCATCTACGTGCCGAAGGGCGTGCACGTGGACATCCCGCTGCAGGCCTACTTCCGGATCAACACCGAGAACATGGGCCAGTTCGAGCGGACCCTGATCATCGTCGACGAGGGCGCGTACGTGCACTACGTCGAGGGCTGCACGGCGCCGATCTACCAGTCCGACTCGCTGCACTCGGCGGTCGTGGAGATCATCGTCAAGAAGGGCGCCCGCTGCCGCTACACGACCATCCAGAACTGGTCGAACAACGTCTACAACCTGGTCACCAAGCGCGCCAAGTGCGAAGAGGGCGCGACCATGGAATGGATCGACGGCAACATCGGTTCCAAGGTGACGATGAAGTACCCGTCGGTCTTCCTCATGGGCGAGCACGCCAAGGGCGAGGTCCTTTCGGTCGCGTTCGCGGGCGAGGGCCAGCACCAGGACGCGGGCGCCAAGATGGAGCACCTCGCGCCGTACACCTCTTCGACGATCGTGTCGAAGTCGGTGGCGCGCGGCGGCGGCCGCACCTCCTACCGCGGCCTGGTCCGCGTGGCGAAGCGCGCGCACCACTCGCGCTCCAGCGTGGTCTGTGACGCGCTGCTGGTGGACACGATCTCTCGCTCGGACACCTACCCGTACGTGGACATCCGCAACGACGAGGTGTCCATGGGCCACGAGGCCACGGTGTCCAAGGTCAGCGAAGAGCAGCTGTTCTACCTGATGTCGCGCGGCCTCGACGAGGCCGAGGCGATGGCGATGATCGTGCGCGGGTTCGTCGAGCCCATCGCGCGTGAGCTGCCGATGGAGTACGCGCTCGAGCTGAACCGCCTGATCGAGCTCCAGATGGAAGGGTCCGTCGGCTAGTCATGTCGGTAACCGAGAACAACGTTTCGGAGTCTCTGCGCGAGGGGGCCGTCATTCCGGCGGCCTCCCGCGCGGAGCGCTTCACCTCCTACGACGTCGAGGCCTTCGAGGTCCCGAGCGGCCGTGAGGAGAACTGGCGCTTCACGCCGATGAAGCGGCTGCGCGGCCTGCACGACGGCAGCGCGGTCGCCACCGGCGAGATCACCCTCGAAGCCGACGCCGCGCCCGAGCTGGGCATCGTGACCGTCGGCCGCGACGACCCGCGGCTGGGCCAGGCCGGCGTCCCGAGCGACCGCATCGCCGCCCAGGCGTACTCCTCGTTCACCAAGGCCACCATCGTGACGGTGCCCAAGGAGACCAAGGCGTCCAAGCCGTCGGTGCTGCGCATCCACGGCCCGGGCGAGGACAAGGTCGCCTACGGGCACCTGCAGGTCCGCGCCGAGGCGTTCGCGGAAGCTCTCATCGTGCTCGACCACGTCGGCTCCGGCACCTACGCCGACAACGTCGAGTTCGTCATCGGCGACGGCGCGAAGATCACCGTGGTCAGCGTCCAGGACTGGGCCGACGACGCGGTGCACGTCTCCGAGCAGCACCTGAAGCTCGGCCGCGACGCCTCGCTCAAGCACACGGTCATCACCCTGGGCGGTGACCTGGTCCGCGTCTCGCCGACGGCGACCTTCGCCGACAAGGGCGGCGACGTCGAGATGCTCGGCGTCTACTTCGCCGACGGCGGCCAGCACCAGGAGCACCGTCTCTTCGTCGACCACGCGGTGCCGAACTGCAAGTCGCGCGTGGGCTACAAGGGCGCGCTGCAGGGCGAGGGCGCGCACACGGTCTGGATCGGCGACGTGCTGATCCGCGCCGCGGCCGAGGCCACCGACACCTACGAGTTCAACCGCAACCTGGTGCTCACCCCCGGCGCCCGCGCGGACTCCGTGCCGAACCTCGAGATCGAGACCGGCGAGATCGAAGGCGCCGGCCACGCGAGCGCGACGGGAAGGTTCGACGACGAGCAGTTGTTCTACCTCCAGTCGCGCGGGATCGCCGAAGAAGCCGCCCGCCGGCTGGTCGTGCGCGGGTTCTTCCACGAGATCCTGGTGAAGATCGACGTCCCCGAGGTGCGCGAGCGCCTCGAAGCCGCGATCGAGGCCGAGCTCGAAGCCGTTGGCGCCTGACGCTCTCCACCGCAGACTTTAGGCCCTCGCAGATTTAGGAAATGAAGAATGGCTACCCTGGAAATCAAGGACCTGCACGCCTCGGTCGACACCGACGAAGGCGCCAAGGAGATCCTCAAGGGCGTGAACCTGACCATCAAGTCGGGTGAGACGCACGCGATCATGGGCCCCAACGGCTCCGGCAAGTCCACCCTGTCCTACGCGATCGCCGGCCACCCGAAGTACCAGGTGACCTCCGGCGAGGTGCTGCTCGACGGCGAGAACGTCCTCGAGATGAGCGTCGACGAGCGCGCCCGTGCTGGCCTGTTCCTGGCCATGCAGTACCCGGTCGAGGTGCCCGGCGTGTCCATGTCCAACTTCCTCCGCACCGCGGCCACCGCGGTCCGTGGCGAGGCTCCCAAGCTGCGCCAGTGGGTCAAGGAGGTCAAGGAGGAGATGGGCAAGCTCGAGATCTCGCAGGAGTTCGCCGAGCGCTCGGTCAACGAGGGCTTCTCCGGCGGCGAGAAGAAGCGCCACGAGATCCTGCAGCTGGCGCTGCTGAAGCCGAAGTTCGCCATCCTCGACGAGACCGACTCCGGCCTCGACGTCGACGCCCTGCGCGTCGTCTCCCAGGGTGTGAACGACTACAAGGCCAACAGCGAGGTCGGCGTCATGCTGATCACGCACTACACCCGGATCCTGCGGCACATCACGCCGGACTTCGTGCACGTCTTCGCCGGCGGCAAGATCGTCGAGTCGGGCGGCAAGGAGCTGGCGGACGAGCTGGAGGAGCACGGCTACGTCAAGTACGCCGGCAAGCCCGAGCCGGCCGCGCTCTGACGTTTTCCCAGTAGGACACCGAGAATGAGAGGAGTCGGCCCGATGACCACCACCTCGGCCAGCTCTGTGCCACTCGACGTGGCGGCCCTGCGGGCCGACTTCCCCATCCTGTCGCGCACCGTCCGCGACGGGAAACCGTTGGTGTACCTGGACTCCGGGGCGACCTCGCAACGTCCGACCGCGGTGTTCGACGCCGAACGCGACTACGTCTTCACGTCGAACGCAGCCGTCCACCGCGGTGCGCACCAGCTGTCCGAAGAGGCCACCGACGCCTACGAGTCCGCGCGCGCGAAGATCGCGGAGTTCGTCGGCGCCGACCCCGAGGAACTGGTGTTCACCAAGAACGCGACCGAGGGCATCAACCTCGTCGCGTACTCGATGAGCAACGCCGCCACGGCCGGTCCCGAAGCTTCGCGGTTCGTGGTCGGCCCGGGTGACGAGATCGTCATCACCGAGATGGAGCACCACGCGAACCTCGTGCCGTGGCAGCAGCTGTGCCAGCGCACCGGTGCCACGCTGAAGTGGTTCAAGGTGACTCCCGAGGGCCGCCTCGATCTGTCCGATGTGGACGAGCTGATCACCTCGAAGACCAAGGTCGTCGCGTTCGCGCACCAGTCGAACGTGCTCGGCACGGTCAACCCCGTCTCGCTGCTCGTCGAGAAGGCGAAGGCCGTCGGCGCGCTGACCGTGCTCGACGCGTGTCAGTCGGTGCCGCACTTCGCCGTCGACTTCCACGCGCTGGGTGTCGACTTCGCGGTGTTCTCCGGGCACAAGATGCTCGGCCCGTCCGGCATCGGCGTGCTCTACGGCCGCACCGAACTCCTCGAAGCGATGCCGCCGTTCCTCACCGGTGGCTCGATGATCGAGATGGTCCGCATGGAGGGCTCCACCTTCGCGCCGCCGCCGCAGCGGTTCGAGGCGGGCGTGCCGATGACGTCGCAGGCCATCGGCCTCGGCGCGGCCGTCGACTACCTCTCGGCCATCGGCATGGACCGGATCGCCGCCCACGAGCACGAGCTCGCCGCGGCGGCCATCGAGGGCATCGGCGCCATCCCGGGTGTGCGGATCATCGGGCCGACGGACCTGAAGGACCGCGGCGCGACGGTGTCGTTCGTGATCGACGGGGTGCACCCGCACGACGCCGGCCAGGTGCTCGACAGCCTCGGCATCGCCGTCCGCGTCGGCCACCACTGCGCGTGGCCGCTGCACCGCGCGTGCAACGCCCAGGCGACCGTGCGGGCGTCGTTCTACCTGTACAACGACCTGTCCGAAGTGGACGCACTGGTGGCAGGGGTGCGAGAGGCGCAGAAGTTCTTCGGAGTGGCCCGGTGAACCTGGAGAGCATGTACCAGGAGATCATCCTGGACCACTACAAGAACCCGCACGGCCGCGGCCTGCGCGACCCGTTCGACGCCGAGTCGTTCCAGGTCAACCCGACCTGCGGCGACGAGGTGACGCTGCGGGTCAAGCTCGACGACGGGAAGGTCACCGACGTCTCCTACGACGGCCAGGGCTGCTCGATCAGCCAGGCCTCGACGTCGGTCATGACGGACCTCGTCGTCGGCCACACACTCGAAGAAGCGTTCACCACCATGGACGCCTTCGTGGAACTGATGCAGGGCAAGGGAAAGATCGAGCCGGACGAGGACGTGCTGGAGGACGGGATCGCCTTCGCGGGCGTCGCCAAGTACCCGGCCCGCGTCAAGTGCGCCCTCCTCGGCTGGATGGCTTTCAAGGACGCCGTCGCCCGGACGACCAGTGGAGATGGACAGGCATGACCGAAGACACCGCCACCGACGCTCGCGAGGGTCGGACCGCCGCCGACCTCGACGCCGAGACCACCGCGACGCAGGACCTCGACCTCGCCAAGCTCGAAGACGTCGAAGAGGCCATGCGCGACGTCGTCGACCCCGAGCTCGGCATCAACGTCGTCGACCTCGGCCTGGTCTACGACATCCGCGTCGAGCCGGACAACACCGCGACCATCGACATGACGCTGACGTCCGCGGCCTGCCCGCTGACCGACGTCATCGAAGACCAGACGTCGGCGGCGCTGACCTCCGGCGGGCTGGTCAAGGACTTCCGGATCAACTGGGTCTGGATGCCGCCGTGGGGCCCGGAGAAGATCACCGAGGACGGCCGCGAGCAGCTGCGCGCCCTCGGCTTCACCGTCTGAGTTCGTTCGCGTCGAGCGGGTCACCTTCCGAGGTGGCCCGCTTTGCGTATAACGCCATATACCGTGCGTGCCAGGCCAGCGCGTAGAGCACGAGCGCGGCGAAGAACCCGCTGCAGGCACCGGTGACGAGCAGGTAAGTGGCGTTGCCGACGACGCCGGCGCGGGTCATCGGGTCGTGGTGGGCCAGGAACGGCAGCACTTCGAGGAGCCCGCCGGAGAGCGTGCCGGCCGCCAGGAACGCGGCGACGGCCCTGCGGTGGCGGGTGCCCGGCGGTGCCGGCGCGACCGGCGCGGTGCGGTACCAGCGCCACAGCCACCAGGCGAGGATCGCGGCACCGGCGATGGTGCTGACCAGCTGGATCAGCCGGCCGACGTCGACGCCGGTGACCAGCGGGGTCCGCAGGAACGCCGGCCCGCCGCTTTCGTGGGTGAAGGCGTCCCAGCCGACGTGCGTGGCGGCGCCGAGCACCAGCGAAAGGGCGATCCAGTGCGGCTTCCGCCAGTCGAAGTGGCGGGGAAGCCGGCCGGCGAGTGGTCCGGGCGCCAATGCCAGCAGCGGCCGCTTGAGCAGGACGTGGAACACGGCCAGCAGGACGAGCGCGATGAGCGGGTCGAGCCACAGGACCGCGGTGAATTCGTGGGTGTCCGTCAGGCCCACGCTGTGGAGCCGCGGCACGAACCAGAAGAGGTCGGGCGCGACGGACCCGGCGACGAGCGCCGAGGGCACCAGCGGACGTCGCGCCAGGGGGAGCACGGCGGCGGGATGACTCAGCGTGAACGGCACGAGGTTAGTATCCCGGAGTGGTCCTGCGGTCGATCCTCCTGTTCCTGGCCGCGGCGGTGTGCGAAATCGGCGGCGCCTGGCTGATCTGGCAAGGCATCCGCGAAAGCCGTGGTCTGCTGTGGATCGGCGGCGGGATCGTGGCGCTGGGCGTGTACGGCTTCGTGGCCACCCTCCAGCCGGACGCCCACTTCGGCCGCATCCTCGCCGCGTACGGCGGGGTGTTCGTGGCGGGCTCGCTGGCCTGGGGCATGGTCGCGGACGGCTACCGCCCCGACCGCTACGACGTCATCGGCGCTTTGCTGTGCCTGGCGGGGGTCGCGGTGATCATGTACGCGCCGCGCGCGGGGTAACGGCGCAGGTGGGCGGGCGATGATCGTCGTGACCGAACCCGCCTTCGGCGACGCGGGCCTGCCGGGCGCGCCGTTCGAAGACACGATGTACCCCGCGCTGCGCTGGTGGCCGCTCGGCGGCGCGGTCCTGTTCTTCGCCGGCTTCACCGGGCTGGTCGTGACGCTCGTCCGGAACGCCGGAACACGACGAAGAGCAGCCGCAGTCCCACCAGGGCGCTGATCACCAGCAGGTTGTAGCCGAACACCTGGTGCAGCGTCAGGTCCGCGGCGATGCGCGGCCCGCCCGAGCCGGTCAGCAGGAGCACCGCCATCAGCCCGGTCGCCGCGCCGGTGAAGGCCAGCAGGATCTCGTGGACCAGGCCGGTGACCACCTCGCGGTCGCGCTCGTCGGAGAACAGGCGGACGTTCACCGACAGCCGGCCCTCCTCCAGGGCCGCGCCGATCCGGTCGATGCGGCGGGGGATGCGGCGCAGCACCGGCAGCAGCGCCGTCAGCGCGCCTACCGCCGTGCGGCCGAGCGGGCCCGGCCGCAGCCCGGCGCCGACCTGCTCGACGGCGAACGCGCGGGACTCGGCGACGACGTCGAAGCCGGGATCCAGCGCGGCCAGCGTGCCCTCGACCGTGGCCAGCGCGCGGAACACCGCGGCCACCGGCGGGGGCACGCTGAGCCGGAAGTCGGCGACCACGCGGAACAGGCCGGTGAACAGGTCGAGGTCCGGGGTGCGGCCGGGACCGAAGTGCCGGGCGACCAGGGCACCGAGGGCGCGTTCGAGGCGCTGTTCGTCGATTTCGCCGGTGCGGTCGACGATTTCGAGGAGCCCGTCGCGCAGGCCCGCCGGGTCGCCGCGGTCCAGGGCGAGCAGGAGGTTTTGCAGGCCGCCGCGCAGCCCGCTGTCGAGCCGGCCGACCGAGCCGAAGTCGAGCAGGCCGAGGCGGCCGTCACTCAGCAGCATGAGGTTGCCCGGGTGCGGGTCGGCGTGGAAGACGCCGCCGATCATCACCTGGTCGAGCAGGCACCGCAGGAGTGACCGCGCGAGCCGCTTGCGCTCGGCCGCGGGGAGGGTGTCCTTCGCCGCGGTGAGCGGCCGGCCGGTCAGCCGGGACATGACCAGCACCCGGTCGGTGGAGAGTCCCTTGTGGACCTTCGGCAGCCCGACGTCCGGGGAGCCGGTGGCGGCGACGGCGGTGATGTTGCGGGCTTCGATGGTGAAGTCGAGCTCCTCGGCCAGCGCGGTGGCGAACCCGTCGGCCAGTTCGGCGACGCCGAGCGACCGCGCCCAGTCCGCGCGGTCCTCCAGGGCCGCGGCGACGCGCCGGATGATGGCGATGTCACGTTCGGCCTGCTCCCGCACACCCGGCCGCTGCACCTTGACCACGACGTCTTCGCCGCTGCGCAGCTTCGCGCGGTAGACCTGCGCGACCGACGCGGCGGCCAGCGGTTCGGGGTCGAACTCGGCGAAGACGTCGTCGGGGGAGCCGCCGAGTTCGTCGGCCAGCAGGGCCCACACGGCGTCGGCGCGGGCGGGCGCGACCTGGTCCTGGAGCCGGGCGAGCTCGTCGGCGAACACCGGGGGCAGCAGGTCCGCGCGGGTGGAGAGCAGCTGGCCGAGCTTCACGAACGTCACGCCACCCTCTTCCAGAGCGCGGCGCAGGGACCGTGCGAGCTTGGCGTGCCGGCCCGGCGCGAGGCCGGGTTCGCGGCGGCCGGTCAGGTAGCGGCCGAGGCCGTGCTTGACCGCGATCCGGCTGATCTGCGCGTACCGGCGGGTGCGGGAGAGCCGGCCGCGCAGCCGGCCGAGCCCGATGCCGTGGGGCAGCGCCATCTCGACGACGAACAGGAAGATCAGGGTCGCGAGGAAAGCGCTGCCCGCCAACGGGATCAGCAGGCCGATCGCCGCGCCGCCGTTGCGCAGCAGCGAACCGGGGAACGCCTGCGCGATGCCGCCGGCGACGAGCCACCCGAACGCGGCGGCGCACAGGGCACGTACGGCACCGATCCGGACGCCGAGCACGCGCCGGGCCGCGGCGACGAGCGGCCACAGCAGGAGCACGTACAGGGGGAGGGTCAGCAGGCCCAGCAAGATGTCCATCGGTTCCCTTTCGCCGGGCACGAGCAGACCACGGCGGCCGCCACCGGCGGCTCACGCGGCGGCGGGAGGGCTCTCCCTCCCACGGGGGAACGACTTTCGGCCGTGGTCCCGGCAGTGGTGGCCTTCTAACCTGATCGCGCGAACCACGGTGAAGTGCTCTGGCGAATCGGACGAAGGAGACACGATGAACGGACGCGTGATCGGCCGGGTCTTGGCGTTGGTCACGGCCGTCGCCGCCCCGCTCGGCCTGGGCCTGGCCACCGCCCCGGCCGCTTCGGCGGCCGCGGTCACGACGCTGTACTACAGCTCGTCGGGCGCCCCGGACTACCTCACCCAGATCGACCAGGGCGCGGCCAACTGGAACGCCGCCGTCACCGACGTGAAGCTGGTCAAGCGGAACACGAGCGCCACGATCGTGTTCCACGAGATCCACAGCGGCGGCTCGTACACGAACACGAACGGCCACGGCCGCGGGCAGATCTACCTGGACACGAGCCAGGTGGCGGAGGGCTTCGACCCGACCCGCATCGCGGCCCACGAACTGGGGCACAACCTGGGCCTGCCGGACCACTACAGCGGCCCGTGCACGGAGCTGATGTCGGGCCACGGGCCGGGCACGGCGTGCAAGAACGCCACGCCGTCCGCGGCCGAGGCGGCGAAGGTGCAGTCGCTGTGGGTCAACGGGTTGGTGGCGGCGGCGGAGAGCCGCGCGGTCGCCTACTGAGCTGACTCGAGGTGGCCTTCGGTGTCGGTTCGCCGAAGGCTGCCTCTGGTCTTCTTCCGGTGCAGACCCAGTGTCACGCCGGCGATGACCACCGCTCCGCCGAGCACCTGCACCAGCGCGAGCCGTTCCCCGGCCAGCACCACCGCCCACACCAGCCCCGCCACCGGGACGACGTTCAGCAGGTTCACCGCGACGCTCGCCTCCAGCCGCCGGAGGCCGTAGTTGTACAACAAGAACCCCGCCACCGAACACAACCCCGCCAAGAACGCGATCCGCAGCACGTTCGCCCCGCTCGGCACCACCCAACGGTCCACTTCGGATAGTGACAGCAGGACGAACCCGCCCGCCCCGGCGAGGGTCTGGTAATACGTCACCACGATCGGCGAAGCCCCGGATCGGTCCCGCCGCGCCAGGATGTTGTACGCCGCCCAGGCCACTCCGCCCGCGATCAAGAACACGTCGCCCCACAGCGAATGCGTGCCGTTGCCCCGGACCACCAGGCAGACACCCCCCACCGTCAGCAGCATGCCCGTCAGCCGAACCGGGGAAAATTCGGCGCGGCCGGACAGGACCAGCGTCAAAATCGGGTACGAAGCGACGATCAGCGTCGCGTCGGACGCCGTCGCCAGGTCGACGCCGACGTTCTCCAGCGCGAAGTACGCGGTGATTCCCAGCAGGCCCGCCGAGCCGATGAACAGCCGCTCCCGGGGTGAGGGCAGGCGACGGCGGTCCGGGCCCGTGTGCACCGCCACCCCGAGGATCAGCGCCGCCAGCGCGAACCGCAGCGCGCCCAGCGTCATCGGCGGGACCTCCGCCAGCGCCACCTTGGTGACCGCGAACGAACTGCTCCAGATCAGCGCCGCCCCCAGGACGGCGGACACGGACAGACCCAGGCGAGGCGAATCGGTGATCATGGCGTCACGGTAAACAACAGGCAGCAAGAGAACGACGAATACCGTGCTAGATTCGGCGCATCAGGCACAAGGCCGAATATCACGAGTCCCGGAAGCGGAGAACGGCCCGATGGACGAACTTGACACGGCGCTGCTGACCCTTCTCCAGGAGGACGCCAAGCAGACCAACAAGGAACTCGCCCGCCGCCTGCACATCGCGCAGTCCACCTGTCTCGAACGGGTGCGGGACCTCACCCGGCGCGGGATCGTGCGCGGGCACACCGTCGACGTCGACCTGAAGAAGATCGGCCGGCCCGTGCAGGCGATGGTCGCCGTGCGGCTGCGGCCGCCCGACCGGGCCGTGATCGAATCCTTCCGCGCCTTCGTGACCGGCCTGCCCGAGGTGCTGTCGGTGTTCGTCATGTCCGGCAGCGACGACTTCCTGCTGCACATCGCGGTCGCCGACAACGACCAGCTGAGCGGGTTCGTCCTCGACCGGCTGACCCAGCGCCGGGAGATCGTCGACGTCCGGACCTCCGTCATCTTCAACCACTTCCGCCGCACCGTGGTCACCCCGGCCGAGAGCGAGGGCTGAGGCGGTTCCACCGCAAGAGGGAGGCGCGGCCGGGCGCCGGGCTGCGAAGATCGGCCGGTGCGCATCTTCGGGCCCCTGACGAGCAAGGCGACCTACCGCCGCTGGGTCTACCTCGTCCTCGGTGGCGCCATCAGCGTGCCCTACCTGCTGTTCGCCGCGGTCGCCGTGCCGTCGCTGCCGCCGTTCCTCGTCACGCCGGAACGGGTCGTGGTCGTCGGCGGCCTGCTCACCCTGGCCGTCCTGGCCGGGACGGCGTTCCTGCCCGCCGTCCACGTCCTGGAGTCCACCGCGGTCCGCGAACTGCTCGACGATCCGGTGCCGGACGCGCCCGCGAAACCGCACACCCTCCAGGGCCGGCTGCGCGCCGCGGTGATGTACGTGCTGCACGTCGGCGCCGGGTTCGTCGTCAGCTTCTTCAGCCTCGCCGCCCCCGTCGCGATCGGGCTGTCGGTCAACGCCGTCTTCACCGGGGAGCTCTTCCGGACCGGGGAGGGCGACGCCGTCACCGTGCCGGCGGGCTGGGCCTCGGCGTGGCTGCCGGTGGTCCTCCTGTTCGGCCTGGTGCTGCTGGTCTACGCCGTCAGCGTGACCGGCGGGCTGCTGCGCCGGGCGGCGGCCGGGCTGCTCGGGACGACCGCCGCCGACCGGATCGCCCGGCTCGAACGGCGGACCGAGCAGCTCGCCGAACGCAACCGCCTGGCCAGGGAGCTGCACGACTCGGTCGGGCACGCGCTGAGCGTCGTCACCCTCCAGGCGGGGGCCGCCCGGCGGACGCTGCGCACCGACCCGGACTTCACCGAACGGGCGCTCGGCGCCATCGAGGAGTCCGCCCGCACCGCGCTCGACGACCTCGACCACGTCCTCGGCCTGCTGCGGGAGGAGGCGGCCGGCCGGGCACCGCAGCCGACGCTCGCCGCGCTGCCGGCGCTGCTCGAAACGACCCGGCTCGCCGGCACCGACGTCACCGCCGACCTCGGCGGCGACCTGGCCGCCGTGCCGCCGGTGGTGTCCCGCGAGGTGTACCGGATCCTGCAGGAATGCCTGACCAACGCGGTGCGCCACGCCGGTAGGGTCCCGGTGACGGTGGTCGTCGGCGTCGCGGCGCACGAGCTCCGCGCGCGGGTCGCCAACCCGCTGGGGAGCGGCCCGCGCCGCTCCGGTGGCGGCCGGGGCCTGCGCGGGATGGCCGAGCGGGTGGCGGTGCTCGGCGGTGAGCTGTCGGCCGGGCCGGTGGACGGGCGGTGGGAGGTCGTCGTGCGGGTGCCGTGGGGGAGGGGGAGAGAGCGATGAGCGTGCGCGTGCTGCTGGTCGACGACGAGCCGCTGATCCGGGCCGGGCTCCGGGCGATCGTCGACAGCGAGGACGGCCTTTCGGTGGTCGGGGAGGCCACCGACGGCGCGGAGGTGCCGGGGCTGGTCGCCCGGCTGCGCCCCGACGTCGTGCTGATGGACGTGCGGATGCCCGCGGTGGACGGGATCCGGGCCACCACCCACCTGATGTCCGCTGTGGACGACCCGCCGAAGGTGATCGTGGTGACCACTTTCGAAAACGACGACTACGTGTACGACGCCCTCGTCGCGGGAGCCAGCGGCTTCCTGCTCAAGCGCGCCCGGCCGGAGGAGATCGTCGCGGCGATCCGGACCGTCGTGGCCGGCGAATCGCTGCTGTTCCCGGCGGCGATCCGCCGGCTGGCCGCCCAGCACGCCTCCACCCCGGCCGGCGACGGCCTGGCCACGTCGGGGCTGACCGAACGCGAGCGCGAAGTGCTGCGGCTGATGGGCGCCGGACGGTCCAATGTGGAGATCGCGGGCGCGCTGTACGTGGGTGTCCAGACGGTGAAGACCCACGTGGGCAACGTGCTCGCGAAACTCGGGGCGCGCGACCGGACCCAGGCGGTGATCCGCGCGTACGACTCGGGCTTCGTGACGCCGTCGCGCTGATTCGGGCACTATGGGCCGCATGACTGCCGCATACGACGACTTCGCCGAGGCGTACACGGCCGAGAACGAAAACAGCCTGATGAACGCCTATTACGAACGGCCCGCGACCCTGGCGCTCGCCGGGGACGTGGCCGGCCGTCGGATCCTCGACGCCGGCTGTGGCTCCGGCCCGCTGTTCGCGGCGCTGCGGGAGCGGGGCGCGGTCGTGACCGGGATCGACCAGAGCGCCGAAATGCTGGCGCACGCCCGGCGGCGGCTCGGCGACGGCGCCGATCTGCGGGTCGCCGACCTGGCCGGCCCGCTGCCCTTCGCCGACGGCGAGTTCGACGACGTCATCGCATCCCTGGTGCTGCACTACCTGCGGGACTGGGACCCGCCGCTCGCCGAGCTGCGGCGCGTCCTGAAGCCCGGCGGCCGGCTGATCGCCTCGGTGAACCACCCGATGATGGTGAACCTGACGCACCGCCACGAGGGGTCCCGGCCCGACTACTTCGAGCCGTACACCTGGACCGACGAGTTCGAGCTGCACGGCCGGAAGGCGCACATGACGTTCTGGAACAAGCCGCTGCACGCGATGACCGACGCCTTCACCGCGGCGGGCTTCCGGATCACCGTCATCAGCGAACCGCATCCCGTGCCGGCCGCCCGCGAGCTGTTCCCCGGCGACTTCGAAATCCTCGACACCTTCCCGAGCTTCCTCTTCTTCGTCCTGGAAGCCGAGTAAGGGTCAGTCCAAGCAGAACTCGTTGCCCTCGACGTCCTGCATCGTCAGGCACGACTCGTTGTCCTCGTCCGCCTCTTGGAGCCACAGGCGTTTCGCGCCGAGCGCCTCCAGCCGCGCGCACTCGGCCTCGAGCGCGGCGAGCCGTTCTTCGCCGACGAGCCCGGTGCCGACCCGGACGTCGAGGTGCACGCGGTTCTTGACGACCTTGCCTTCGGGTACGCGCTGGAAGTACAGCCGCGGGCCCACGCCCGTGGGGTCGACGCAGGCGAAGCCCGCGCTCTGCAGCTCGTACCCCAGCACCTCGCACCAGAACCGGGCGACGCGCTCGGGTTCCGCGCAGTCGAAGGTGACCTGGACCTGCCTGACCGACGTCATGCAGCCCACCCTAGGGGCGCGCGCAAGAGATTTCAGCCGAGATCGTCCAAGAGGGCCTGGATCGCCGCCGCCATCGCCGCCGGGTCGCCGTCGCCCGGGCGCAGCACCAGGTCCGGCGACGCCGGGCGCTCGTAGGGGGCGTCGATGCCCGTGAAGCCGGTGATCTCGCCGGCGCGCGCCTTCGCGTACATGCCCTTCGGGTCGCGGGCTTCGCAGACCTCCAGGGGCGTGTCGACGAAGACCTCCACGAACGGCAGCCCCTCGTGGACCGCTCGCGCCCGGGCCCGATCCTCCGAGTACGGGCTGATCAGCGACGCGATGGCCACCACGCCCGCGTCCGCGAACAGGCGCGCCACCTCGGCCACCCGCCGGACGTTCTCCGCGCGGTCCTCGGGGCTGAACCCGAGCCCCTTGTTGAGGCCGTGGCGCAGGTTGTCGCCGTCGAGCAGGTACGCCGGGCGGCCCGCCGCGACCAGGCGGCGTTCCAGCTCGACCGCCACCGACGACTTGCCCGACGCCGAAAGCCCGGTGAGCCACACCGTCGCGCCGCGGGTCGGGCGGTCTTCGCGTCGCACGGCCGCGGTGTGCCAGACGACCGGGGACACCGGTGCGCCGGTGATCATGCCCGCCGCGACCGTGTCGCCGGTGTGCTCGTCGACCAGCAGGAAGCCGCCGGTGGCCCGGTTGCGGCGGTACGGGTCGAACAGCAGCGGCGAACGCGTGCGCAGCCTGATCCGGCCGATGTCGTTCAGGGACAGCGCTTCCGCCGTCTCGTCGCGGTGCAGGGTGGTGACGTCGAGGCGGTATTCCAGCCGCTCCACCGTGCCCCGCGTCTCGGTGGTCGTGTGCCGCACCGCGTACGTCGCGCCCGGCGTCAGCGCGGCGCGCTCGGAGAACCAGCAGACCAGGGCGTCGACTTCACGGGCCGACTCCGCGCGGTTGCCCGGGCGGCACAGCATCGCCCCGCGGCCGAGGTCGAGGTCGTCGGCCAGCTCGACCGCCACCGCCTGGCCGGTGAACGCCTCTTCGAGGGGCTGCCCGCCGGGACCCCAGACCGCGCGCACCTTCGACGTGAACCCCGACGGCAGGGCCACGACCTCGTCACCCGGCTTGAACACCCCGCCCGCGATGGTGCCCGCGTAGCCGCGGAAATCGGACCGGCGGATCACGTACTGCACCGGGAACCGCGCGTCGATGAGGTTGCGGTCGGAGGCGACGTGCACCTCCTCGAGCTGGTGCAGCAGCGAAGTGCCTTCGTACCAGGGCGTGCTCGCGCTGCGGTGGACCACGTTGTCGCCGTGCAACGCCGAAACCGGCACGAACGTCAGGTCGGCGACGTCGAGTTTCATCGCGAACCGGCGGAAGTCCTCGCGGATCTCGTCGAACCGTTCCTGCGACCAGCCGACGAGGTCCATCTTGTTCACGCACACCACGAGGTGGCCGATCCCCAGCAGCGACGCCAGGAACGCGTGCCGCCGGGACTGTTCGAGTACGCCCTTGCGCGCGTCCACCAGAACGAGCGCCAGGTCGGCGGTGGACGCGCCGGTCACCATGTTCCGCGTGTACTGCAGGTGTCCCGGCGTGTCGGCGATGATGAACTTCCGCCGCGGCGTGGCGAAGTACCGGTGGGCGACGTCGATGGTGATGCCCTGCTCGCGCTCGGCGCGCAGGCCGTCGGTGAGCAGCGCGAGGTCGGGGTAGTCGTCGCCGCGGTCGCGGCTGGCGCGTTCGACGGCGGCGAGCTGGTCGGTGAAGATCGCCTTCGAGTCGAACAGCAGCCGGCCGATCAAGGTGGACTTCCCGTCGTCCACGCTGCCCGCCGTGGCGATCCTCAGCAGCTGCATCAGAAGTAGCCCTCTCGCTTCCGGTCTTCCATGCCTGCTTCGGAAATACGGTCGTCGGCACGCGTCGCGCCGCGCTCGGTCACGCGGGTGGCGGCCACCTCGTCGACCACTTCGGACGGTGTCGACGCCGAGGACTCGACGCAGCCGGTGCACGTGGCGTCGCCGACGGTCCGGAATCGCACGGTCGCCTCGTACGGCGTCTCGCCGTCCACAAGGGACAGGAACCGGGTGGCCGCGAGCAGCATGCCGTCGCGCTGGACCACCGGTCGCCGGTGCGCGTAGTAGAGCGGCGGGAGCGCGATCCGCTCGTCCCGGATGTACTGCCAGATGTCCAGCTCGGTCCAGTTCGACAGCGGGAACACGCGGATGTGCTCGCCGCGGCGGTGCCGCCCGTTGTAGAGGTTCCACAGCTCCGGGCGCTGCGCCCGCGGGTCCCACTGGCCGTGCTCGTCGCGGAAGCTGAACACGCGCTCCTTCGCGCGCGCCTTCTCTTCGTCGCGGCGCGCGCCGCCGAACACGGCGTCGAAGCCGCCCTCGCGGATCGCCCGCAGCAGGGTCACCGTCTGCAGCCGGTTGCGGCTCGCCCGCGGTCCGGTCTCCTCGACGACGCGGCCGGCGTCGATGTCGTCCTGCACGCTCGCCACCTCCAGGCGCAGGCCGAGGGCGGCGACGGTCTCGTCGCGGAACCGCAGCACCTCGTCGAAGTTGTGCCCGGTGTCGACGTGCAGCACGGGGAACGGCAGGGGCGCCGGCCAGAACGCCTTCGCGGCGGCGTGCAGCATCACCACCGAGTCCTTGCCGCCGGAGAACAGCAGGACGGGGCGCTCGAAGGTCGCCGCGACTTCGCGGAAGACGTGCACGGCCTCCGCTTCGAGCGCGGCCAGGTGCGAGAGCTCGTACGAGGTCACGGACACCGGAAAAAAGTAGAACATGTTCTTGTCTTTGGTCAAGCGGTGCGGGACGCTGTGTGCATGGACCTGGTCGTACTCGAAGAGATCAAGCGGCTGAAGTACCGGTACCTGCGCGGGGTGGACCTGAAACTGTGGGACGAGGTCGCCGACACGTTCACCGTCGACGCCACGGCCGACTACGGGACGCGCGCCGTGGGCAGCGACGGCAAGCAGTTCGAAGGCCGCGACGCCATCGTCGAATTCCTCACCCAGAGCCTCGGCAACGGCATCATCACCGTGCACCACGCAGGTCAGCCGGAGATCGACGTCGACGGCGACACCGCGACCGGGCGGTGGTCGTTCACCGACAAGGTCATCGTGCCCGACCACAAGGTGATCATCGAAGGCGCCGCGTTCTACGAGGACACCTACCGCCGTGACAACGACGGCGCCTGGCGGATCTCGCACATCGGGTACGTCCGGACCTACGAGTCGATGATGTCCTGGGACGCCCTGCCGGGCTACCGGCTGCTCGCGAACCGCTGGGCCGTCCCGGCATGATCGAGAACGAGTTCTCGTTGACCCGGCCGTTCGCCGACGCCATCGTCGAGGCCGAGAAGCTGATCGCCGAAGCCCCACCGGCGCAGACCGGGCAGGGCCTCCTCGAGGGCTACGACTACCTCGCGGGCAGCATCCGGGCGTCGCTGCAGATGGCCTGGGCCTACCAGCGCGACTTCCCGTACTTCACCGCGTCCACCGGGCCGTACACGAAGATGGGCCTGGACAACCCGGACACCCTGTACTTCAACGCGAACATCCGCGCCGACCGCGAGTACCTGGTCACCGGAGTCCGCGGCACCACCGCCGACCTGAGCTTCCAGGTCCTCAACGGCGACTACTCGCCGGTGGAGGTGCCCGACAGTCTCGCCGCGTTCGACGACCGGGCGATCGAGATCGGCCCGGACGGCCGCTTCGAGCTGCGGTTCGGCCCGGCTCGCGAGAACCCGGGCCCGAACTACTTCGTCCTCGGTGAGGGCTCGTCGATGCTCGTGGTCCGCGAGGTCTACAGCGACTGGGCCACCGAACGCCGTGGCGAGATCCGCATCCGGTGCGTCGACACCGCGGGCCAGGCGCCGCCGGTGCCGGACCGGTCCGCGCTGGCCAAGCGCTACGGCGTCACCGGCAAGATCCTGCTGAGCCGGCTCAAGACGTTCCTGGCCTTCCCGAAGTGGTTCTACGACAACCTGCCGGTGAACACGATGACCGAGCCGCGCTCGACACCGGGCGGGCTCACCACGCAGTTCTCCTCGGCCGGGCACTACGAGCTCGGCGCCGAAGAGGCGATGATCGTCACCGTGCCCCGCTGCGCGGACGCGCCGTACCAGGGCATCCAGCTCGGCAGCCTCTGGTACGTCTCGCTCGACTACATCAACCACCAGACGAGCCTCACCGCCGACCAGGCCCGCGTCGACGCGGACGGCAAGATCCGGTTCGTGCTCGCCGAGCGCGACCCCGGCCTGGCGAACTGGCTGGAGCTGACCGGCCACGAGCGCGGGTACGTGCAGATCCGCTGGCAGCGGCTGGCCCGCGACCTCGGCCCGGACGACGGCCCGGTCGTCGAGGTGGTCAAGACAGACGAACTGCCCGACCGGCTGCCCTACCACGCCGACGCGCGCGTGACGCCGGAGCAGTGGACGGCGAGGATCGCGGCCCGGCAGGACGCCGTCGCCGCCCGGATGCTGGGGTGAGCGTGGAGAACGTGTTGCAGGGCAAGGTGGTCGTCGTCTCGGGGATCGGCCCCGGGCTCGGTCGCTCGATCGCCGTGCGCAGTGCGCGGGCCGGCGCGGACGTCGTGCTCGCCGCGCGCACCGAGTCGCGGCTCAGCGAGGTCGCGAAGGAGGTGACCGACCTCGGCCGCCGGGCGGTCGCGGTGCGCACCGACATCGACGACGCGGACTCCGCCGCGAACCTGGTGAGCGAGGCGGTCGAGGCGTTCGGCCGGGTGGACACCGTGGTGCACAACGCCTTCGCCGTCCCGCCGCTGACCGACCTGGCCACCGTGGACCTCGACGCCGTCCGCGCGGGCTTCGAGACCGCGGCGATTTCGGTGCTCCGGCTGACCCGCCTGTTCCTGCCCGCGCTCAAGGAGAGCAAGGGCTCGCTGGTGATGATCAACTCCGCCGTGCTGCGGCACTCGCGGCGCACGTTCGGCGCCTACAAGATGGCGAAGTCGGCGCTGCTGTCGCTCTCCCAGAGCCTCGCCAGCGAGCTGGGGCCGGACGGCGTGCGCGTCAACACCGTGGCGCCCGGGTACATCTGGGGGCCGAACCTCCAGTGGTACTTCGGTTACCTGGCCAAGGAACGCGGCATCACGCCGGAGGACGTCTACGCCGAGACGGCGTCCACGATCGACCTGCGCAAACTGCCCGAGCCCGACGAGATCGCCGACGCGGTGGTCTTCCTCGCCTCGCCGATGGCGCGCGCGATCACCGGGCAGTGCCTCGACGTCAACGGCGGCGAGTACCACCACTAGGAGGATCGATGCTCCCCGGCCGCGAAGACGTCGGCACCGTCGAGGACCTGCACGCCTCGGCGTCGAAGCTCACCGGGCTCGGCGACTTCGGCAGCGACGAGTACGTCGAAGGCCTGCGCGTGCTGCTGGAGTCCTACGACGCGGACGCGGAACTGACGCCGTACGGCAACAAGGTGCACCGGGCGTTCCTGCGCGGTGCGCTCGTGGCGCGGCTGCTCAGCGAGGCGTCGTGGAAGCAGAACCCGGGGTACGCGGACGTCCGCGTGGAGCGGCCGATCTTCGTCACCGGGCTGCCGCGCACCGGCACGACCGCGCTGCACCGGCTGCTCGCCGAGGACCCCGCGCACCAGGGGCTCGAAGTGTGGCTCGCCGAGGTCCCGCAGCCGCGGCCGCCGCGTTCTTCGTGGGCGGACAACCCGATCTTCCAGGGGATCCAGGCCGGCTACGAACGCCACCACGTCGAGCACCCGGAGTTCATGGGTGTGCACCACATGTCCGCCGACCAGGTGGAGGAGTGCTGGCAGCTGCTGCGCCAGTCGATGCGGTCGGTGTCCTTCGAATGCCTCGCGCACCTGCCGCGCTACTCGCGCTGGCTGGCCAAACAGGACTGGACGGACGCCTACGCCCGGCACAAGCGCAACCTGCAGCTGATCGGGCTGCCGGACGCGGGCAAGCGCTGGGTGCTCAAGAACCCCAGCCACCTCTTCGCGCTGGACGCGCTGATGGCGAACTACCCGGACGCGCTGGTGATCCAGACGCACCGGGCGCCACGCACGATCATGGCGTCGATGTGCAGCCTCGCCGAGAAGGCCGCCGACGGCTGGTCGGACAAGTTCCGCGGCGAGGTGATCGGCCGCGGGCAGCTGGACCTGTGGGCCCGCGGAGCCGACGAATTCAGCTGGGCCCGCGCGCGCCACGACCCGGCGCAGTTCCTCGACGTGCGGTACGAGGACTTCGTCGCGGACCCGATCGGCACCGTGTCCACTGTGTACGACCACTTCGGACTGGAGTTCACGCCGGAGGCGCGGGCGGCGATGACGGCGGTGCACGAGGCGAGCCGGACCGGGGAACGGAAACCCGTGCATCGGTACAGCCTGGCGGACTTCGGCCTGACGCCCGAGGAGGTCGACGAGCGGTTCGCGGGCTACCTGGCGGCGCACGGCTCGTGACGCTCAGCCGGTGATCAGCTTCACCACCTCGTCCATCGCCGGCCCGGCGGCCATTTCGCCGGCCAGCTCCCGGGCCCGGGTGCGGTAGCGCGGATCATCGAGGACGGCGCGGACGGCCCGCCGCAGCGTCCGCGGCGCGGCCGAGGCGCGGGCGCGGCCGATCCCGGCCCCGGACCAGGTGACCCGGGCGGCGACCTCGCGCTTGTCCTCGCTGGCCCCGACCACGACCAGCGGCACGCCGTAGCGGAGGGCGTGGTTGACGCCGCCGTACCCGCCATTGCTGACGACGGCGGCGCAGCGGGGGAGCAGCTCGTCGTAGGGCAGGAAATCGGCCACGCGGACGTTCTCCGGCAGCGGGCCGGGCCGCAGGGGCGTCCCGCACGTCGTCGCGACGACCAGGACGTCCTCGCCGGCCAGCGCGTCGATGGTGGGTTCGACGAGCCGGCCGAGGTCGTCGTTCGCGACCGTCCCCTGGGTCACGTGCACCACCGGCCGGCCGCCGTCGAGGTCGGCCCACCACGGCGGCAGCGGGTGCTCGCTCGCCGCGCTGACCGTCGTCGGCCCGATGAAGTGCAGCGGCACCCCGGGGCGCGGGTACTCGAAGCTCGGGCAGGTCATCTGGAGCACGCCGTCGCTGAGCAGCGGCCAGTCCGTGAACAGCATGCCCGGATCGCCACCCAGCAGGTCTTTCGCCAGTTTCTGCGCGGGGCCGGTCACCCACGGCACGAGCGCTTTGAAGATCGCACCGCGCAGGGGGTGCCCGGGCGGGCCGGTCGGGACGGGGGGCATGAACGGCAGGAACCCCAGCGTCAGCAGGCGTGGCCGCCGTTCGCGCCGGACCAGGGCCAGCCCGGCCGTCATCAGCGGATCGCACAGCACGACGTCGGCCTGGTGCCCGTCGATGACGCTCAGCTGCGCGGGCATGGCGCGGACGAAGTTGGCCAGCTCGAACCGCGCGAGACCGAGCCCGCGTCGCCCGGCCCGGCCGGGGATGGTGCCGTTCAGGTCGGTCTCGTCGAAGTCGGCCTCGTCCGGCAGGACGGTGACGGTGGCGCCCAGCCCCTCGAACGTCTCCCGGTAACGCGCACCGGTGACGACGGCGACCTCGTGACCGGCGGCGACCAGCGCTCCGACGATCGGCTTGGTCGGCCCGGCGTGACCGCGCGCGGGCTGCACGCAGACGAGTACGCGAGTCATGGCTCCCCCTCGATGGACCGATGAATTGACCGATACGATGTACTATCCAATAGTGACGATACCGGAATCCGAGGGCACGCGGCGCCGTTACGAGTCGCCGGTGCGCGAGGCCCGCGCCCGGCGTACCCGGGCCCACGTGGTGGCGACGGCGGGCAAGCTGTTCGCTGCACGCGGCTACGCGGGCACGAGCATGCGGCAGATCGCGGCGGCAGCCGGGGTGAGCCTGGAGACGGTGACGCAGACGGGCCGCAAGCCGCAGCTGCTGCTGGCCGCGTTCCGCGACGGCTTCGCGGGCGACCCGGACGCGGTGAACCTGGACGCCTTGGCGGGCCCGGCCGGACCGGCGGACCTGCCGGCGGTGGTGTCCCGGGTGGCGGCGGGGGTGCGCGGATCGCTGCCGATCTGGCGCGCGTTCACCACGGCGGCCGCGGCGGATACGGAGGTGGCGGCGGCCCGCGCGGAGCTGGCACTGGCGCGCCGGTCGGAGATCGCGGAGCGCCTCTCGGCGGCCGGGTTGGCGCCTGAAGGTGCTTCTGCGGGACGGCTCGCCGACGCGATCGGGCTGATCATGTCGCACGAGGCCTACGACCACCTGACGGCGGTGTGCGGCTGGCGGCACGAGGAGTACGTGGCCTGGGCGGCGATGGCGGTCCAGGCACAGTTGACGCTCGACTGGGAGTGAGCGCTAGCCGGCCGCCTGCAGGCCGCGAGTTCCGATGCCGCGCAGCACTTCCACCCGCTCCGAGCCCGGGCGGCTCAGCACCCAGCTCGAGCCCGGTACCGCCTTCGCGCGCTTCTTCAGCGGCGCCAGCAACCGCGAAACCTCCTGGTACGACCCGATCGCCCCGCTCGCGCAGACCAGCGTCGCCAGGGACACCGTCACCGGGCGCCCCTCCGCCGACCAAGCGCGGTCCAGCACCGCCCCGGCCACCGTGGCGATCTCGTCGACGTCGCACACCACCAGGAAGTCGTCGCCGCCGACGTGGCTCACGCGCATCCGCCGCAGGCCGCCGGCCAGCTCGGTCAAAGCCGCGCCGAGCTCGCGGATCAGGTGGTCGCCCGCCGCGAAGCCGGCCGTGTCGTTGATCGCCTTGAAACCGTCGATGTCCAGCCAGGCCGCGACGAACGGCTCGCCGATCGTGATGCGGCGGGCGACGTCGCGGGCGATCGTGTCGCTGCCCGGCAACCGCGTCAGCGGGTTCAGCGCCGCGGCCGCTTCGACCTTCGCCTCGGCCACGCCGCGGACCACCTCGGTCACCAGCACCACGCCGAGGCAGCGGCCGAGTTCGTCGACCACGACCACGTCGTCGCCCGTGCGGCCCCAGTCGGCGTCGGTGACCAGCTCGAGGAACTCCATCGCGCCGGCGCGGGCCTCGATCGTGTGCGGGGTGTCCGCGAGCCGGGCGGCCGGGCGCCTCGCGTGCAGCGCGTGCCCGTACGGGCCGGTGACCGCCACCAGGAACCGGGTCCGGTCGACCGACCAGCGCGGCCGGTGCAGCTCGTCCACCCCGACCACGCCCGAAGGCGCGTCCGCCGCCGCGAGCACCGCGCGGACTTCGTCGCACGTCGCCGTTTCCGGCAGGGTCGTCGCCGGGCGGAGGAAGTCGCCGACGCACGGTGCCGGGGCCCCGGTCGTGGGGCGGCCGCGCGTCAGCAGGGCCGGCGCGGGACCGGCGGCGGTCGGCGGCGCGAGGAGGTGCCCCTGCGCGATCCGGACGCCCAGGCCGCGGACGGCGTCGAGCTGCGCGTCGGTTTCCACGCCGGTCGCGACGAGCCGCGTGCCGGTGCGGTTCGTGTAGTGCAGCAGCGCCTCGACCACCGCGGCCGGTGCCGGGTCGTCCGGCAGCCCGCGCAGCACGGTCCGGTCGAGCTTCACCAGGTCGATCGGCGCCTCGACGAGCAGGCCCAGCGGCAGGTCGCCGCGGCCGAGACCGTCGAGCGCGAGCCGGAAGCCGAGTTCGGTGAGCTCGCGCATGCCGGCGAGCGCGCGGCCGGACGGCAGCGGCGCGAACGGCGGCCCGATCTCGAGGACGACGTCGCGGGTGCGCCGGCCCGCGTCGCCGAGCTCTTCGAGGAGGTCGTCGTACATCGCCGGCGGCGCGGCCAGGGTGCGGGCCGAGAGGTTCAGGTGCAGGGGGAGCGACGTCGGGTTTTCGGCGTCCTGCCGGACGGCGGCCACCGCGAGCCCGAGGTCGGCCTCGGCGAGCCTGCCGTCGCGGCGCGCCTGCGCGAGCAGCTCGGGGACGGTTCCGCGGCCGGGCCTGGCCAGCGCTTCGTGCGCCACGACGCCTCCCGTGTGGAGGCTGTACAGCGGCTGGAAGGCGAAGCGGACCGCGCGTGGCGACTTCACAGCCCGATCGTCGCGGGTCGCGCGCCGCAGCGGAACCGATGTCGGCTGATGTTCACCGGGGGTTGCCCCCATCGGCGCAACTGTTTCAGTCTTGACTTATATAAGCCGACACTTGTACCTTGGCCGGGTGCACGCGTTCGACGTCCTCGGCGACCCGGTCCGCCGCCGGATCCTCGAGCTGCTGGCCGACGGCGAACGGGCCGCCGGCGCGGTGACCGAGGTGATCCGGGCCGAGTTCGGCATCTCGCAGCCGGCCGTCTCCCAGCACCTGAAGGTGTTGCGGGACAACGGCTTCGCGGTCGTCCGCCAGGACGGGACGAGACGGCTGTACGCGGTCGGGCACGATCCGCTGCGCGACGTCGACGTCTGGCTGGACCGGTTCCGCCGGTACTGGACACCGCCGCTGGACGCGCTGGCCACCGAAATCGCCCGCGGCAAGCGCGAGCGCCGCATCGAGCAAGGAGAAGATCCGTGATCGACGTCAGCCACCAGATCAGCGCCGTCCGCCGGACGCTCGGCGACCGGGTGATCGAGGAGAAGGAGGCCCGCGTCCTCACGATCAGCCAGGTCTACGACACCGATGTCGACGACCTGTGGGACGCCTGCACCGACCCCGAGCGCATCCCGCGCTGGTTCCTGCCGGTCAGCGGCGAGCTGAAGGTCGGCGGGAAGTACCAGCTGGAGGGCAACGCCGGCGGCACGGTCGAGCGCTGCGACCCGCCGAAGAGCTTCGCCGCCACCTGGGAGTTCGGTGGCAACGTCAGCTGGATCGAGGTCCGCCTGACGCCGGAGGGGACGGGCACGCGGTTCGAGCTGGAACACGTGGCGCACGTCGACGAGCGCTGGGACGAGTTCGGCCCGGGCGCGGTCGGCATCGGCTGGGACGGGGCGCTGGTCGGCCTGGTCCTGCACCTGTCCGCGCCGGGCACGGCCGTCGACCCGGAGGCGGCGATGGCCTGGATGATGTCGCCCGACGGCATCCGCTTCATGACGGCGTCGAACGAGGCGTGGTACGAGGCCGACGTCGCGGCGGGCGCGGACCCGGCCAAGGCCCGGGCGGCGGCCGACCGCACGCTGAAGGCGTACACGACCCCGCCGGAGGCCTAACGGTCGTCGTACTTGACCGCGGTCAAGGTGATCACCGCGTCGGCCGGGACCTCGGTGCCGGGCGCCGGGTCCTGGCCCGTCTGGCGCCAGTTGCGGTCGATCACCAGCGCGCGGCCCTGTCCGGTGCCGTCGACCTCGCGCAGGTTGTAGAGCCCGGCGCGCTGCATCGCGTTCTGGGCGTCCTGGTGGTTCATGCCGGAGACGTCCGGGACCTTGACCAGCTTCGCCGGAGCGGAAGCCGAGGTCGAAGTCGCGGTCGAGACCGTGGTCGAGGTCGTCGTGCCGGGCGAGCCGGGCGGGGTACCGCACGCGGCCGTGGCGAACGCGAGCGCCGCCAGTGTCGTGACCATCCGTCGGGGCATACCTCCGGGGTACCCACGCGCCTGGCCGCCGTTCAGGTGAACCTGGCGGATAAGGTCGGGCGCATGGATCAGGAGACCGACCCGCGGACGGCCCGGCGCGATCCCGTGGCGAACGTCGGCGGGTTCACCGACCTGGCGACCAGCCCGTTCCGGATCGACCGCGACCGGATCGCCGCGTCGCCGTTCTTCGCGCGGCTCGGCGGGGTGACGCAGGTCGTCAGCGCCGGCGGCGCCGGGCTGCTGCACAACCGGCTCACCCACAGCCTCAAGGTCGCGCAGGTCGCCCGGGCCATCGCCGAGCGCGTCACCAGCGGGCCGGACGCCGGGCTGGCCGACAAGCTCGGCGGCTGCGACCCCGACGTCGCCGAGGCCGCCGCGCTCGCCCACGACCTCGGGCACCCGCCGTTCGGGCACCTCGGGGAGCAGACGCTCGACCGGATCGCCCGCCACCGCTTCGGCCTCGCCGACGGCTTCGAGGGCAACGCGCAGACGTTCCGGATCATCACCACGACCGACGTGCGCGGGCCGTCGGCGATCGGGCTGGACCTGACGGCCGCGGTGCGCGCCGCCGTCCTGAAGTACCCGTGGCTGCGGCTGCACCACCCCGCGCCGCACCCGTCCGAGCTGGCCGTTCCCCCGCGCGGGGCGGCCGAGCCGGGCGACCTGCCGGGCACCGGCGCGGCCAAGTTCTCCGCCTACGCCACCGAACTCGACGACTTCGAGCAGGCGCGCGCGGCCTTCGCGGGCCGCGTCGAAGGCTGGCAGCAGACGGTCGAAGCGTCCGTGATGGACACCGCCGACGACATCGCCTACGCCATCCACGACCTGCAGGACTTCCACCGCATCGGCGTCCTGCAGCACGCGCCGGTCGCCGCGGAGCTGGGGCAGTGGCTCGAGCACGCGGTGGAGCTGGCGTCGCTGGACGACGAGACGCTGTACGCGGACCTGCGCCGCCCGGGCCGCTCGCTGGAACGCCTCCGCCGCCGCATGCACGCCAAGGACGCCTGGATCGTCGACGACGACGCGTTCGCCGCCGCGGTCGCGCGGGTGCGCGCGGAGCTGGTCGACGGGCTGCTGGGCGGCGAGTTCGACGGCTCGATCGAGGCGGAACAGGCCACGGCGGCGTTCTCCGCGAACTGGACGGCCCGCCTGGTCGACGGCGTGTTCCTGCTGCCCGCGCCGTCCACCCGCACCGGACACGTCTCGCTGCGGCCCGCCCAGTGGCACGAGGTCCAGGTGCTGAAGTTCGTGCACCGCCGGTTCGTGCTGCTGCGCCCCGACCTCGCGCTGCACCAACGCGGCCAGGCCGGAGTGGTGACGAGCCTGGTCGACGCGCTCGACGCGTGGCTGCTCGACCGCGACGAGGTGTCCCGCCTGCCGCGCCGGCTGCACGACCTGGTCGAGCTGGCCCGCGCCGAGTACACCGGATTGGCCCGCACGGCGCCGGAGCTGCTGGTGGGGGCGACGGGCGAGCCGGTGACGGGAGCGGACGCGGTGCGGGGGCTCGCCCGCGGGCGGGCGGTGGTCGACTTCGTGGCTTCGCTGACGGACAAGCAGGCGGTGACGCTGCTGGACGCGCTGTCCGGCCGGGCCGCGCAGCCGTGGTCGGATTCGTTCGTGCTCTGAGCCGCCGGGCCGGCTGCCGGAAGCGGCGGGAGCCGGATTCGCCCGCCGCCCGATGCCCCGCGGCACCCGGCATGGCTGGTCGCCGCCTGATGCTCCGCGGCGCCTCCACACGGCTGCCCGGCCCGCGGCTCCCCACCTGGCCGGGCGGTCCCGCCGCGGCGGGACACCGCCGCCGTTCGGCCGGCAGCCCGCGGCGGGCGCCGTACCGGACCGGCGTAACTCGCCGTCCCTGCGCGGTAACGAATTCTCCCGGTGGCCCCGCCGGTTGCACGGTCCGGTGTGTTGCTTGTGGACATCCCAGTCCGTGGTCGCCCCTGGCGGGCGGCGGTGGGACGATCATTTGTCCGGTGCGTGTCCGGTGACCGGTTCACCGCTGCGCTGAACGGCCTACGTCATCCGGCCCCTTCGGGAAATTATCCGTCCTTTGTCACTCGAACGGCTGATGTTTACGGAGAACTCGCGGTACTTGACTGGGTTCAGCCGGTGATCACCGGCGTCGGTCAGCGTGAGTCGGGGCACGCGCCTGGAGAATTCGGAGGGCGCCCGTGCGCCGTACCCGTTCCAATAGATCGAGATCCACTGTGCTCACTGCCGGTGCCGCGGCCCTGCTCGCCGCGCTCGGCCTGGTTTCCCCGCCTGTCGCGGGAGCCGCACCAGCGTCCGGTCCGGACGCGTTCAGCGAAACCGCGCAACAGCAGATCGCCGCCCTGCAGGCGGTCAAGGCGGGCCGCACCGCCACCGAATCCAAAGTGGACAGCAAGCTGCTCGTCGCCGCCAAGGGCGTGGGGAAGCAGCTGAACGCACTGCAGTCGGGGGCCACCGTCTCCGCGGCCGGGACCGTCCTGGTCGACATCCGCGCGAGCAAGGTCTCGCCGGACCTCCTCGCCGGGCTCACCAAGGCCGGGGCGGGCATCCGCGCGGTGTCCGACCGCTACGGCAGCGTCCGCGCCGAAGTGCCGCTGGACAAGGTCGGCGAGATCGCCGCCCGCGGCGACGTCAAGCGCGTCGAGCAGGCCGACCAGGCGATGACCGCGCGGGAACTGGCCACGCCGGCGACGACGCCGGGCAAGTCCGAAACCAAGGCCGAAACCAAGCAGCAAAAGGCCGACCGCATCGCCGGCGAGCTGCAAAAGGCCATCAGCGCCAAGACCCAGCGCAGTGCCGCCGCGGCCGCGCCGCTGGTCAGCGAAGGCGACCGGGCGCACAACGCCGACCTCGCGCGCCAGCAGTTCGGCGTCACCGGTGTCGGCGTCAAGGCGTGCGCCCTGTCCGACGGCGTCGACTCCCTGGCCGCTTCGCAGGCCAAGGGCGAACTCCCGCCGGACGTCGACGTCCTCCCCGGCCAAGAGGGTCAGGACGACGAGGGCACCGCGATGCTCGAGATCATCCACGACCTCGCGCCCCGCGCCGCGCTCGGCTTCGCGACGGCGTTCAACTCGGACGCGAGCTTCGCGGACAACATCCGCCGGCTCCGCTTCGAGTCGCACTGCGACGTCATCGTCGACGACGTCATCTACTTCAAGGAATCGCCGTTCCAGGACTGGATCATCGCCCAGGCCGTGAACGACGTGACCGCCGACGGCGCGCTGTACTTCTCGTCCGCGGGCAACGAAGGCAACGTCGCCAGCGGCACCGCCGGGCACTGGGAAGGCGACTTCGCCGACTCCGGCAAGTCGGTCGGCAAGTTCGCCGGCACCGCGCACAACTTCGCCGGCGCGGCGGGCAACCAGATCTACGAGCCCATCTCGAACGCGTCCTCGGCCGGCGTCCCGGTGACGCTGCACTGGTCGGACCCGATCGGCGCGTCCGCCAACGACTACGACCTCTACCTGCTCAACTCCGCGGGGGCCGTGGTCAGCTTCAGCCAGAACGTCCAGGACGGCACCCAGGACCCGTACGAGATCCTGCAGACGCCGGCCTTCGGCGGCACCGGGCTGCGCCTGGCCGTCGTGAAGTTCTCCGGCCAGAACCGCTACCTGTCGCTTTCGGCGCTGCGCGGCCGGTTCTCCGACTCGGCCGACGGGCTCAAGGCCTACAACACCCCGGGCGTGACGGTCGGCCACTCGGCCGCGCGGGACGCCGTCAGCGTCGCGGCGGCTCCGGCGGCCAAGGCGTTCGGCCGGGCCCTCGAGCCGGGCGACCCGGCCAACCCGGCGGGCCCGTACCCGGGCTCGTTCAGCGGCGCCACCAAGGCCGAGCGGTTCACCTCCGACGGTCCGCGTCGGGTGTTCTACGAGGCCAACGGCACGCCGATCACCCCGGGCAACGTGTCCTCGACCGGCGGCGAGGTCCGGAACAAGCCGGAGATCACCGCGGCCGACGGCGTGCAGACCAGCGTCACCGGGTTCAACCCGTTCTTCGGCACCTCGGCCGCCGCTCCGCACGCGGCCGCCATCGCCGCGCTCGTGCTGTCCGGCAACCCCGGCCTGCCGCCCGCGGAGGTGCGCGAAGCGCTGATCAACACCGCGATCGACATCGAAACCCCCGGCCGCGACAACTTCACCGGGGCCGGCGTCATCCTGGCGGACAAGGTGCTGGCCTACACCGGCGCCAGCCCGCAGCCCCTCGCGGTGGCGAAGCAGCCGACGGTCACCCCGGCCGACGGCGGCTCGGCGCTCGACCCGGGCGACACCGCCAAGGTGACGCTGCCGGTGACCAACGACGGCGACGGCACCGCGGTGTCCACCAGCGTCGTGCTCACCAGCCCGACCCCGGGCGTGACCGTCGCGCCGCGTTCGAAGTCCTACGGCACCATCAGCCCGGGACAGACCGGCGTGAACGACTTCACCATCACCGTCCCGGCGAGCCAGCAGCTCGGCGTGCCGGTGGTGCTGAACGCCCGCGTCACCTTCGCCGGCGCGCACTCGCCGACGACGACGTCCTTCGCGCTGCCGGTCGGCACCCCGTCGCCGGTCGCGCAGGACTTCGCCTACGCGGGTGAGCCGGTGGCGATCCCGGACAACAGCCCGGTCGGGGCGTCGGTGACCATCCCGGTCACCGGGGTCGGCCGGGCGTCGAAGGTGTCGTTCTCCGTGGACGGCACCACGTGCAGCACCGACCCGACCTCGACGACGGTGGGGCTCAACCACTCCTACGTCGGTGACCTGGTCGGCACGCTGACCGCGCCTTCGGGTGCCAAGGCGACGGTGTTCCAGCGCAACGGCGGTTCCGGCAAGAACCTGTGCAAGGTCGTCTTCGCCGACGACGCGGCGGCCGCGTTCAGCACGGTGACCTCGGCGAACGCGCCGTTCACCGGCACCTGGCGGCCGACGCAGGCCCTGGCCGGCAACCTCGCCGGCGCGGCGGTCGACGGCACGTGGACGTTCGGCGTGGTCGACGCGGCGGGCGGCGACGCCGGCTCGATCCGTTCGGTCGCGCTGCACATCAACGGGTTCGTCCAGCCCGCGGCGGCCGGCGCGCCGTCGAACGTGCGGGCCGTGACGAACAACGGCCCGGTGCACCCGCTGTAACGCACTACCACCGGTACGGGGCCGTCGCGATCACCGCGGCGGCCCCGTACCGTTTTCCCCGTGGCGAAGGCACGGCAGGTCCCGGGTGGCGGACGCGCCGTCGAGGTGCCGCCGGACCGCCTCGCCGGCTGGTTCGAGCGGTTCGCCGGCGGGCACGGGGGAGCGGTGGCGACCGCGGCCACGCCGCACGAAGTCCGGGTGACCGCGGCGGACGGGACCACCGCCACCGCGACCGTCCCTTTCGGACCGCTCGCGGAGCCTTCCCTCGACGCCCTCGTGGCGCACGCGCTGGCGCCACGGCGCATCGCGCTCGTGCTGGTGCGGCGGGGCGGCCACAGCGTCGGCATCGCACGCGGTGGCCGGATCGAGGTCTCGCGCACGGCCCGGCACCTCGTGCAGGGCCGTTCCGCCGCGGGCGGGTGGTCGCAGCAGCGCTTCGCCCGGCGTCGCGCGGGCCAGGCGCGCCACGCGCTCCAGGACGCGGCGAAGGACGTCTTCGAAGTGCTCGTGCCCCGGCTGTCCGAAGTGGATGCCGTGGTGCTGGGCGGTGACCGCCGGGCGCTCGACGAGCTGCGTGCGGACCGCCGGCTGGCCCGGCTGTTCGCGCGGGCGGAACCGCGCGTGCTGGAGGTCGCCGAGCCGAGCCGGGCCGTCCTCGAAGAAGCCGCTGAGCGCGCGCTGTCCGAGCAGGTCACGCTACGCGACGGGTGAGTCCGCACACGTCCGGAAAATCCGCTGGCGCCCGGCCCGTACACTGGACTCCGTGGATATCCAGCTGGAGTGACGCCGCGACCCCATCGGTCGCCTGACGCTGTCCTCCATTCGCCCTTTTTCCACGGGAGTTTCCCTTGATCACGGCCACCGGCCTTGAGCTGCGCGCGGGTTCGCGCATCCTGCTCAACGGCGTCACCCTCCGCATCCAGCCCGGCGACCGCATCGGTCTCGTCGGCCGCAACGGCGCGGGCAAGACCACCTCGCTGAAGGTCCTCGCCGGTGAAGGCGAGCCGCACGCGGGCGACGTCCGCCGCACCGGCGAGCTCGGCTACCTGCCGCAGGACCCGCGCGAAGGCGATCTGTCGGTCACGGCGAAGGACCGCGTGCTCTCCGCGCGTGGTCTGGACAAGCTGATGCGCGACATGGAGAAGGCGCAGGCCTCGATGGCCGAGCTCGTCGACGAGGCCGCGCGTGACAAGGCCATCAACCGCTACGCCCGGCTCGAAGAGCGCTTCGCCTCCCTCGGCGGGTACGCCGCGGAGAGCGAAGCCGCGCGGATCTGCTCCAACCTGGGCCTCGCCGACCGCGTCCTCGCGCAGACGCTGGGAACGCTTTCCGGTGGTCAGCGCCGCCGCGTCGAGCTGGCGCGGATCCTGTTCGCCGCGGCCGAAGCCGGCGCCGGCGGCAAGTCCGAGACCATCCTGCTGCTCGACGAGCCGACCAACCACCTCGACGCCGACTCCATCAACTGGCTGCGCGGCTTCCTCAAGCAGCACGACGGCGGCCTGGTCGTGATCAGCCACGACGTCGAACTGCTGGCCGACGTGGTCAACAAGGTGTGGTTCCTCGACGCCACCCGCGGCGAGCTCGACCTGTACAACATGGGCTGGCAGCGCTACCTCGACGCGCGCGCCACCGACGAGAAGCGGCGTCGCCGTGAACGCGCCAACGCCGAGAAGAAGGCGTCGGCGCTGCAGCAGCAGGCCGCGAAGCTCGGGGCGAAGGCGACGAAGGCCGTGGCGGCCAAGAACATGGCGCGCCGCGCCGAGCAGATGCTGTCCTCCCTCGAGGACACCCGCCACGCCGACAAGGTCGCCCGGATCAAGTTCCCCGAGCCCGCGCCCTGCGGCCGCACCCCGCTCACCGCCGAGGGCCTCTCGAAGTCGTACGGCTCGCTGGAAATCTTCACCGGCGTCGATCTCGCCATCGACCGCGGTTCGAAGGTTGTCGTACTCGGGCTCAACGGCGCGGGAAAGACGACTTTGCTCCGGCTGCTCGGCGGAATGGAAACCCAGGACACCGGATCCGTCGTTCCGGGTCACGGATTGCGTTTGGGGTATTACGCACAGGAACACGAAACTCTTGATCATGACGCGTCGGTGTGGGAAAACATCCGACATCTCGCTCCGGACACCGGCGCGCAGGAGTTGCGGAACCTGCTGGGCTCGTTCCTCTTCACCGGCGAACAACTCGACCAGCCGGCCGGCACGCTTTCCGGCGGTGAGAAGACCCGGCTCGCGCTGGCGGGCCTGGTCTCCAGCGCTGCCAACGTGTTGCTGCTCGACGAGCCCACGAACAACCTCGACCCGGCCAGCCGGGCCCAGGTCCTGGACGCCTTGCGCAGCTTCGCCGGTGCCGTCGTCCTGGTGACGCACGACCCCGGCGCGGTCGAGGCGCTGGAGCCCGAGCGGGTCATCCTGCTGCCCGACGGGACCGAGGACCACTGGTCGGCGGACTACCTCGAACTTGTCCAGCTCGCGTGAGCCGTGCGTCCATTCGGGTGCAAGATCACTCGCCGTAGAGCACTGGAATGGCCCAATGTGATCGCAATTTCGGCTGTTTCGCGTCTGTCGTCTGGCATTCCGGCGCTCAGTGTTCGATCATTGCCCCGGCAGGGGCCGATATGTGGCCCAGAACACTCTCGGCGGGAAGGCGATCGACGTGGCTGATCTCAAGAAAGGCGCGCGGATCACCGGCAACACGCGCGACAAGCTGGCCGCTGACCTGAAGAAGAAATACGAGAAGGGCTCGAGCATCCGGGCGCTCGCGGAGTCGACGGGGCGGTCCTACGGGTTCGTCCACCGGGTGCTGTCGGAGTCCGGCGTCCAGCTGCGGGGGCGTGGCGGAGCCACCAGGGTCAAGAAGAAGTAGTCGCGGACTGCTGCGCGGGGGGCGCAGTGGGAACTTCGGCCACGCGGAAGGCCAGGTGGGCCCCGAGCAGGACCAGCGGGTACACCAGGTAGCCGTACCGGGTGGCCGGGGTGAGCAGGATCAACGCGCCGAGTCCGACGGCGGTGCGCAGCAGTGCGCCGGAGCCGTTCGCGGGGGGCCGGCGCACCAGCCAGACCACCATCGCCACGGCCGCGGCGCCGACGAGCACGAACGCCGCCACCTGGCCGAACGGGCCGGTCTCGGCGATCAGGTGGCCCGGCAGCGGGCTGGCCGCGGGCGACCGCACCACGCCCATCCCGAGCGGGAACCGGAAGACGTGCTCGACGAACGCCGCCGGATCCACCAGGTACACCGGCAGGTGCACGGCGGCCGTCGTCGCCACCAGCGCCGCCGCGAACCGGCCCAGTGCCGCCCAGTCCAGCCTTGTTTCGGGGCGATCCCGTCCGCGGCGCACCAGCACGAGCACCGCCAATATCGCGGCCGCGGGCACGACGATGAGCTTCGCGCTGACGACCAGCGCCAGCACCAGGCCCGACCAGGCGACCCGCCCGGTGGCCGCGAGCGCGCAGCTGAGCACCAGCAGGCCGACGATCGCCAGGTCCGGGCCGGCCACGGCCCAGGTGAGCGCGGTGAGCGGGCAGGCCAGCGCGAGCTGCGCGGCACCGACCGGCACCCGGGGCCACTTCAGCAGCTTCAGCGTGCCCAGCACGCACGCGCAGGCGGCCAGGGCGAACATCCAGCGGGCGTCGGTGAGCGCGTCGGTCAGCGGGGTGCCGCCGAACAGCGCCCGCGGCAGGCCGAAGACCGCCATCACCGGGCCGTAAGGCGTGTAATCGTTTACCACGGGCGGCCGGCCGAGCGCGGTGACGTCGACGTACGGGGTTCCGCGGTGCAGCAGCAGATCCGCGGACCGCTCGATCACCCAGACCTCGGGCTGCGCGGCCCACGAGAACGGCGTGATCAGCCAGTCCACTCCGGTCAGTCGCCGAATCACCAGAAGCGCCAACGGGAGGATCATCGCCAACAGTGCCACCGCGGCGATGCCGCACCAGCGTGAACCGGGTACGCCACGCGGCGTACGTCCGCTTCGTGCGGAGAGCAGCAGGTAGCCGCTGTGCGCCGCGCCGAAGCCGTACGCGACCGTGGCGAAGGTGCCCCAGATGCGGTAGCCGTAGAACTCGGACACCAGCGCCGTCGGCAGCGCGAAAGCCAGGCAGGCCAGGTAGAACCCCAGGTCCCAGCGCAGGGGGGCGGCCTCTGCCGTGCGCGACGGCGCCGTGAAGAGCCGGGCCGCGCGCCGCCATGCGGGCGCCTGGCCCACCTCCGTTCCCACGGCGTCAGGCTACCGAGGGGACCACCGCCCGGTTCAGCCGACGTCTCGCAGGCGGGGGAGAATATTATAGGACGCTTCGGAGGCCGCGACGCCGTCGTCGCGGCCGGCGGGCATCAGCACCAGTTCGGTGAATCCGGCCTCGAGGTAGCTCTGCGTGAGCCGCAGGGCGCTGTCCGCATCGGAGGGCAGCCGGAACTGCACGGCGCGGCGGACGGTCGCCGGATCCCGGCCCACCGCCGCGCAGTGCTCGTCCAGGACGCGGGAAAGCCGGCGCAGCTCGGCGGTTTCCGTGCCGGGCAGGGCCGCGTTGAGCCAGACGTCGGCGTGCTCGGCGACGACGCGGAGACCGCGCTTTTCGCCGCTGCTGCCCAGCCACAGCGGGGGTTTCGGTCGTTGCAGCGGCTTCGGATCGCTGATCGCGCCGGTCAGGCGGTAGTGGCGGCCGTGGTGGTCGGCGACCGGCGCGGTCCACAGCAGACGGAGGATTTCGCAGGTCTCGGCCAGCCTTTCGACGCGTTCCGCCGCGGACGGCGTCGGCGTGCCCATCATCGCGTCGGTCAGGGTGTCACCGCCCGCGCCGAGGCCGACGTCGAGCCGGCCGCCGGAGAGGTGGTCGACGGTCGCGGTGATCTTGGCGAACGTGCCCGGGTGCCGGTTGGTGTTGCCGGAGACCAGGCAGCCGAGCCGCACCCGCGTGGTGGCTTCGGCCATCGCGGCCAGCAGGCTCCAGCCGTCGAAGACGTCGCCGGTGCGGTCGGGCCCCATCGGCGCGAGGTGGTCGAACACCCAGCAGCCGTCGAAGCCGGCGTCGTCGGCGATCGCCCAGATCTCGCGGAGCGCGGCGATGCCGATGTGCTGCTGGGGCGGTTTGAGCCCGATGGTGGTCATGGGGAACTCCTGATCGTCAGTTAGTAAAATCATCAGTGATACTGACGATCAGCGTAGGTGTAAGGTCGGCGCATGTCCAGCGCGCCCCTCGCCGTCACCCAGCGGCTCGGCTACCTGCTCAAGCACGCGCAGCTGCGGCTCGCCGAGCTGGCCGAGCCGCTGTACGCCCCGCTCGGCGTCACCGGGCGGCAGCTCGCGCTGCTGACGCTCTTCGGTGACGGGCCGGCGCGGTCGCAGCAGGACGGCGCGGTCCGGCTCGGCGTCGACCGGACGACGATGGTCGCGCTCGTCGACGAACTGGAGGCCAAGGGCCTGGTCCGGCGCGAGGTCGCGCCGGGCGACCGCCGCAAGCGCCTGGTGCTGCTGACTCCCGAGGGGGAGCGCGTCCGCGAAGCGGGGGTGGAAGTCACGCGGAAGGCCGAGGCACTCCTGCTGGAACCGCTCTCCGCCGAGGACGCCGAGCGGCTGCGCGCGGCCCTGCGGCAGGTCGTTCGCACCGAGTGAACGACATCGGGAAGCAAACGGACAGCGAGGGCGTTGTCCAGGTCATATCCGGCGAAAACCTCAGCTAATGTAGAGGTTTCTGATCCTGGGGGTTTCCCGTGGACAACATGTGGGGGCTGTGGAGTTCGGCGATGCGCGCCGGCGACACCCCGAAAGCGCTCACGCGCGGCACGCTCAAGCGCGTCGCGCGCTTCGCCCGGCCGCATTGGCGGCGCCTGCTGGCCTTCCTCGTGCTGACCGTCGTCTCGGCCGTGCTGGCCGTCTCGACGCCCGTGCTGGCGGGCAAGGTGGTCGACGCGATCGTCGGCGGTCACGACGTCACGGTGGTCGTCTGGCTCGCCGTGGTGATCGCCGCGCTGGCTGTCGCCGACGCCGGGTTCGGCCTGATCGAGCGGTGGCAGTCCGCGCGCATCGGCGAGGGCATCATCTACGACCTGCGGCGTGCGGTCTTCGAGCACGTCCAGCGCATGCCGATCGCGTTCTTCACCCGCACCCGCACCGGCGCGCTGGTCTCGCGGCTCAACAACGACGTCATCGGCGCGCAGCGGACGTTCACCGCGACGCTGTCGGGGCTGGTCACCAACGTCATCCAGCTGGCGCTGTCGCTGGCCGTCATGCTCACGCTGTCGTGGCAGGTCACGCTGCTCGCGCTGGTGCTGCTGCCGATCTTCGTCATCCCCGCGCGCCGGCTCGGCCGCCGGATGGCCGGGCTGCAGCGGGAAGCCGCGGACCTCAACGCCGGGATGACCACGCAGATGACCGAGCGGTTCTCCGCGCCGGGCGCGACGCTGGTGAAGCTCTTCGGCCGGCCGGTCCAGGAGGCGGAGGACTTCGGGCTGCGGGCCGGGCGCGTGCGGGACATCGGCGTCCGGACCGCGATGCTGACCCGCTGGTTCATGACCAGCCTGACCCTGGTTTCCGCGCTGGCGCAGGCGCTCGTCTACGGCCTCGGCGGTTACCTCGCGCTGACCGGCAAGCTCGCGCCCGGCACCGTCGTCGCGCTGGCGCTGCTGCTGACCCGGCTCTACGCGCCGCTGACCGCGCTGGCCAACGTCCGCGTCGACGTCATGACGGCGCTCGTGTCGTTCGAGCGGGTCTTCGAGGTGCTCGACCTGGAGCCGATGATCAAGGAGAAGCCCGCCGCGCGTGCGCTTTCCGCCTCCGGTGGCGTCTCGGTCGAGTTCGCGGGAGTCCGCTTCGGCTACCCGGCGGCGGACCGGTACTCGCTGGCGTCGCTGGAAGACGTCGCCACGCTCGACCACCGCGGTGGCGAAGAGGTGCTGCACGGGATCTCGTTCCGGGCCGAACCCGGGCAGATGGTGGCGCTGGTCGGGTCCTCGGGGGCGGGGAAGTCGACGATCGCTTCGCTGCTGCCGCGGCTCTACGACGTCGACTCCGGTTCGGTGCGGCTGTCCGATGTGGACGTCCGGGAGCTGACTTTCGCTTCCCTGCGGGAAACCGTCGGCGTGGTGACGCAGGACGGGCACCTCTTCCACGACACGATCCGCGCCAATCTGGCGTACGCGCGCCCCGGCGTCACCGACGACGAGATCTGGGAAGCGCTGGAGCGGGCCCGGCTGGGCGAGCTGGCGCACTCGCTGCCCGACGGCCTCGACACGACGGTGGGCGAGCGCGGCTACCGGCTTTCCGGCGGCGAACGCCAGCGGCTGACCATCGCCCGGCTGCTCCTGGCCCAGCCCAAGGTCGTCATCCTGGACGAGGCGACCGCGCACCTGGATTCCGAGTCCGAAGCCGCCGTCGGCGAGGCACTGACGCACGCACTGGCCGGCCGCACGGCCCTGGTCATCGCCCACCGGCTGTCGACGGTCCGCGCGGCCGACCAGATCCTGGTCCTGGAACACGGCGAAATCGTCGAGCGCGGAACCCACGACGAGCTCCTGGCCGCCAACGGCCGCTACGCCACCCTCCACGCAACCCAGTTCGCCGACCAGGAACCCGCCGTGGCGTGATCAGCCGCGGAACTCGCGTGACTGAAGCCGGATCCAGCGTGATTGGGGCCGTAACTCACGAGTTACGGCCCCGATCACGCGAGTTACGGCCCCAGTCACGTGGGTTACGGCCCCAGTCACGCGAGTTACGGCCCCGATCACGTGGGTTACGTGTTCGGAAGGGACTCGTAGAGGGCTTGGACCAGGGCCATTTTGCGGGGGTCGTCGCGGATGAGGGGGCCGAGCTGGTTGAGGGTGTAGCCGAAGGCGATGCCGTTCTCCGGGTCGGCGGCGCCGGTGGAGCCGCCGAGGCCGTCGTGGCCGAAGGCCGCGGGGTTGGGGCCGAAGCCGCGGGCGTCGCTGCCGAGGTAGAAGCCCAGGCCCCACTCGTTCGGGAGGCCGAGCACCGCGTCGATCTCCTTGCCCTGGCTTTCGCGGGCGCGGGCCAGCGCGGGCGGGGACAGCAGCGTGCCGTCGGCGATCGCCGCGTAGATCGTCGCGATCGCGCGGGCCGTGCCGTGGCCGTTCAACGCCGGCATGACCGCGTGCCGCCACGCCGGATCGTTGGCGTCGTGGCCTTGGACGCGCGGGTTCATCAACGCGGCCTGCGCGACCGGGCCCGCGGCGGCGAACGCCGTGGCCAGCGCGTTCGCCATCTCCTCCGTCATGACCGGGTCGACCAGCGTCGCGCACCGATCGAGGTCGGCGTCCTCGGGCAGGCCGATCGAGAAGTCCGCGCCCAGCGGCCCGGCGACCTGCTCGGCGAAGAACTCGCGGATGCCCTGCCCGGCGACCCGGCGGACGACTTCGCCGACGAGCCAGCCGTAGGCCAGCGCGTGGTAACCACCCGCGGACCCGGGCTCGTACAACGGTTCCTGGGCCGCGAACAGCGACGTCATCAGCTCCCAGTCGTACAGCTCCTCGACCCGCACCGGCCGGTCCAGGCCGATCCCGGGCACGCCCGAACGGTGCGAAAGCAGCCACCGCACCGGGATCTCCGCCTTCCCGGCCGCGGCGAACTCCGGCCAGTACTTCGCGACCGGTGCGTCCACGTCGAGCTCGCCCGCGTCGGCGAGCTTGTGCGCGCACAGCGCGGTCATGCCCTTGGTCGTCGACCAGACGTTGGCCAGCGTGTCCGGCTGCCACGGCCGGGCGCGCTCCGGTCCGGACCAGCCGCCCCACAGGTCCGCCACGACCTCGCCGTGCCGGATGGCGGTGAACGCGGCCCCCAGCTCGCCGCGGGAGCGGAAGTTCTCCTCGAAGGCCTCGCGCACCGGTTCGAAGCCGGGAGCGCACTCGCCGTGCACCGTCGCCGTGGCACCGTCCATCGGACCTCCTCCGGGAGCGACCGGTCCACACCGACCAGTCGGTATGTCGAAGCTAGGACGGCCGGGCATGCCCGTCAAGAGCTGCCCGGCCGGTGCTTTCCGACGAACTACCGCAGCCGGGGGACGATTTCGCCGTACTTCGCCAGCAGTGCGGCGTTCGCCTCGTCGCCACCCTCCACATTGGAGCTCCGCCACAGCGGGACGTCGAGGCCCTCGGCCGTTCCGCGGTCGTAGACCTGGGCCAGCACCAGGTTCCACAGGAACGCGTTGACCACAGTGGACAGCGGCGCGGTGCGCGGGGCGTCCGGCGGGTAGCTCGCGTCACCGGGGACGACCAGCGAGTCCAGCACCACGGTGCCCTGCTCGGCCAGCGTGCTCGACGACCGCCGCGGCGCCGCGGCCACGCACGCCCGCGACGTCACCGCGATCACCGCCGCACCCCGCTTGCGCGCCTCGATGCACAGCTCGACGGGGTAGGGGTTGACGCCGGACGTCGAGAACACCACCAGCACGTCGTCCGGCCCCGGCGCGCGCTCGGCCAGCACCTCCGCGGCCAGGCCGCTGCGCCGCTCGGTCCGCGTGCTGGACACCGCGCCGTGCAGCGGGAGCAGCTCCGGGTGGTAGAGCGGGTAGACGCAGGCCAGCCCGCCGGCCCGGTAGAACGTTTCGGCGACGGCGGCCAGCGAGTGCCCGGCGCCCGCGGTGTAGACCAGTGCGTCGGCCCGGATCACCCCCAGCACCAGGTCCGCCGCGGCCCGCACCGCTTCGGCGTTGACCTGCTCGACTTCCGCCAGCTGCCGGGCGATGCTGCCGGCGATCTCCGTGGCGCTCACCACACCCACCCTTCCGTCGGGGATCGGGCGCCGAATCTACCGTGCGGACCACTTCGCACGGTGGAATAGCCGGACGGGGGACCGAGGTTGACCCGGATGCGGGGAAGAGGAGGACGAGGGTGGGCGAGGTGGATCCGGCGGTGTCCGTGTGGAGGGCGCGCGGGCGGACCCGGGCGGTCGTGCTCGTGCTGCACGGCGGCGCGGAGCGGGGCGCGGGCAGTGTGCCGCCCTGGAAACCGGCCTATCTCAGGATGGTGCCGATCGCGCGCGCCCTGCACCGGGCCGGCCGGAGAGAGGGCGTCGAGGTGCGGCTGCTGCGCAACCGCCGGTACGGCTGGAACGCGCCCGCGGAACATCCGGTCGAGGACGCCCGCTGGGCCCTCGAACGCATCCACGCCGACCACCCGGGCCTGCCGGTCGTGCTGGTCGGTCACTCGATGGGGGCACGGGTCGCGCTGCGCGTGGCCGACGACCCGGCCGTGCGCGGGGTCTGCGCGCTCGCGCCGTGGACGCCGCGGGGCGAGCCGGTCGAGGCCGTCGCCGGCCGGTCGGTGCTCGTCGTGCACGGCACCCGCGACCGGATGACGAGCCCGGCGGAGTCGCACGCCTACGCCGAACGGGCCGCGCGCGTCGCCGCCCGCGTCGCCCGGTTCGAAATCGCCAACGAGGGCCACGCGATGCTGCGCCGCGCCCGGGTCTGGACTCGGCTGACGGTGGCGTTCACCCTGGATCTGCTCGCCGGGGACGATGGCGGAGCCCTCCGCGGTGCGTGGGCCGCGACCGGGCCCGACCGGCTGCGGATACCGGTGTGAACGTGCCCCGAACAGGGCATTCGGCGAAACGCGCCGCGGGGGTGCGGCGACTACGATCGACCACCGGCGAAGCCGGCCGGCCGGAGGGAGTCCCCGTGACCACTTCGAGCGCTGACCGGGCGTCGGCCCGGGACGTCCCGGACGGGACCCGGTGGCCGGGCCTGGCCACCCCGCCGCACTCCGCGCTGCGCGCGCGGATCGCCGCCGCGCTGTTCCGCCGCGCGGTCCGCCCGCTCGAGGTCCGGGTGACCTTCCCGGACGGCACCGTGCTCGGCGCCGGGGGCCCGGAAGCACCCGAGATGCGGATCCTGCGCCCCGAGGCGTTCTTCCACCGCCTCGGCGTCGACGCCAAGATCGGCTTCGGCGAGTCCTACATGGCCGGTGACTGGACCGCGTCCGACCTGGCCGAGGTGCTCACGCCGTTCGCCGAGCGGATGGCCACGCTCGTCCCGCCGGTGCTGCAGAAGTTCCGCCGGGTCGCCGAGCGGGCGCAGCCGCCGTCCGAGGAGAACACCCTCGAGGGCGCGCGGGCGAACATCCACCGCCACTACGACCTGTCCAACGACCTGTTCGGCGCCTTCCTCGACGAGTCGATGACGTACTCCTCGGCGCTGTTCGGCCCCGGTGACGACCTGACCACCGCGCAGCACCGCAAGATCGACAGCGTGCTCGACTACGCCGGCGTCCGCGAAGGCAGCGAAGTCCTCGAAATCGGCACCGGATGGGGTGAACTCGCCATCCGCGCCGCGGCCCGCGGCGCGCAGGTGACGTCGCTGACCATTTCGGAGGAGCAGCGCGCGCTGGCCACCGAACGCATCGCGGCGGCCGGGTTCTCCGACCGCGTCGAAGTGAAGCTGTGCGACTACCGCGAGTCGAGCAGCCGGTACGACGCCGTGGTCAGCGTCGAGATGATCGAGGCCGTCGGCGCGTCCTACTGGCCGGCGTTCTACGCCACGATCGGGGACCGGCTGCGTCCCGGCGGGCGGTTCGGCCTGCAGGCCATCACGATGGACCACGACCGGATGATGGCGGCGTCACGCGCGTACGGCTGGGTCCACAAGTACATCTTCCCGGGCGGCCTGATCCCGTCGGTGCGGTCGATCGAGGAGGGCGTCAAGGCGAACACCCGGCTCAAGCTGGCCGGGATGCGCGAGTTCGGCCAGGACTACGCGCGCACGCTACGGTGGTGGCGCGAACGGTTCCTGCACCGCTGGACCGACATCGCCGGGTTCGGGTTCGACGACGTCTTCCGCCGGATGTGGGAGTTCTACCTGGCCTATTCCGAGGCCGGGTTCCGGTCCGGGTACCTCAAGGTCCACCAGTTCGGCTACGAGGCAACCGGCCGGTAACCCGTCGCGGCAACCCGACCCCGTGCCGGACGTCTTCCTATCGGAGACGTGCGGTGTACTGACGACGACACGTTTTGTCCGGATCGGGATTGGGTGATGGTGATGACGTACCGTGGCGACGACGGCGGGCGCCGGATGCCGCCGCCCCGGCCGCCTGGCGGCCGCTCCCGGGACCACCAGCGCGCGCAGATGATGCCGCTGCCCGGGCGGGGCCGCAGCCCGTACGACGAACGCACCCGCCCGATGGGCACCCGTGAGCCCGAGTACGCCCCGCCCCCGCCGCCGCGGCAGGACCCGCCCCGCCGCCCGGCCGAGGACGACTACCCGCCGTCCCGGCCGCCGCGCCGGCGTCGCTGGAGCTTCGGCCGCGTCCTGGGCGCGCTGGTGCTGGTGTTCGTCGTGTTCCTCGCCGGCATCTGGGTGTACCTCGAGTTCTCGATCAAGCGCGTCGACGCGCTGGCCGACTACTCCGGCCGCCCGGTGGCCGCGTCCGGCACCAACTGGCTGATCGTCGGCTCGGACAGCCGCGAAGGCCTGACCGCGGAGGACGAGGAGCGGCTCGCCACCGGCGACGTCGCCGCGGCGGGCGGCGGGCAGCGCACCGACACGATCATGGTCGCGCACCTGCCGGACAACAGCACCAAGCCGACGCTGCTGTCGCTGCCGCGCGACTCGCAGGTGTCGATCCCCGGCCACGGCAAGAACAAGATCAACGCGGCGTTCTCGCTCGGCGGCCCGAAGCTGCTCGCGCAGACCGTCGAAGGCGCCACCGGTCTGCACATCGACCACTACGCGGAGATCGGTTTCGGCGGGTTCGCCAAGATCGTCGACGCGATCGGCGGCGTCGAGATGTGCATCGACCAGGACATGAACGACACGGTGACGGGGATCAGCATCAAGGCGGGCTGCCCCCAGACGCTCGACGGCCGGTCGGCGCTGGGCTTCGTCCGGATGCGCCACAGCGACGCGACGCCGCGGTCGGACCTCGACCGCGTCGCCAACCAGCGCAAGTTCATCGGCGCGCTGGTCAGCCAGATCGCCAGCCCCGGCACGCTGCTGAACCCGTTCGACTTCTTCCCGCTGCTGTCCTCGGCACCGGACGCGCTGACCATGGATTCCGGCGACCACGTGCACAACCTCGCCGGCCTGGCGATCGCGATGCGCGGGATCTCCTCCGGCGGCGTGGTGACGACGACGGTGCCGGTGACCAGCGGGTCGGCGGAGAACTGGGACAAGGCCAAGTCGAAGCAGCTGTTCGACGCGCTGAAGAACGACACCGAGGTCCCCGACAGCGTGATCGTGAATTGATTCGCGTGTGACGTCCCGGCCGGGGCACCATGAGCCGCATGGAAACCCCGGCCGAGACCTACCGCGACGGTGACCTGACGCTGACCCGCTGGCACGCGGGCGACCGGCCGGTGCTGACGGCGGTCGTCAGCGGCTCGCTGGCGCACCTGAGCCCGTTCCTGATCTGGGCCGCGGGCGGGTACACCGACGACGACTCGGCGGAGTTCCTGAGGCTGACCGCGAATCGCTGGGAGAGCGGCGAAGCGTACGAATACGCGTTGCGGCTGGGCTCGGAGGTGGCGGGCGGCATCGGCGTGATGACCCGCGACGGCGGCGTCGAGATCGGCTACTGGCTCGCGCACGGTTTCGTCGGCCGCGGCTTGATGACCCGGGCCGTCACGCTGCTGACGGAGGAGGCGTTCCGCCTCGGCGCCGGGTACGTCGAGATCAAGCACGACGAGCGGAACGTCCGAAGTGGAGCGGTGCCCGCGCGCCTCGGCTTCACCAAGGTGCGCTCGGAACCGGCGGAGAAGCCGCTGGCGCCGTCGTGCACGGGCACCAACCACGTGTGGCGGCTCGCTCCTCGCTAGGCGACCTTGTTCCGCTCCCGCAGCACCTTGAGCGCCTCGTCGGCGTGGACGGTGAAGTTCAGCTCGCTCTTGATCTTCGCGATGACCTTCCGGTCTTCGCCGATAACGAAGGTGGCGCGCTTGGTGTGCAGCGGCAGGAGCTTCCGCCACACGCCGAACTGCTTCGCGACCTCACCCTCCACATCGGACAGGAGCGGGTAGTCGAAGCTGTTGGCCGCCGAGAAGGCCCGCTGCTTGGTGATGGCGTCCGGGCTGATCCCGACGCGGTGCGCGCCGACCGCCGCGAACTCCGCCGCGAGATCCCGGAAGTGGCAGCTCTCGGCGGTGCAGCCCCCGGTCATGGCGGCCGGGTAGAAGAACAGGACCACGGGCCCGGTGGCCAGGAAGTCCGAGAGCGTGCGCTCCTGGCCCTGGTCGTCGGGCAGCGTGAAGTCGGGGGCGAGGTCTCCGGCGTCCATGGACGTCCTTTCTCGTCGGGGGGCGGAACCCATCCTGCCGGGTGTTCGGAGCAGGGTCGCCACCGGCTTGGTCCGGACGCGCTGTGGCCAGGCCGCTTCGGGCGCTACCTCCGCGGGTGGCGGGCGATCATCTCGTCGACCTCGTCACCCGTCGCCGAATCCGCCACGAACGGCCCTCGGGCCGCGATCACGCCGAGCTGACGGAGCCGGGTCGCCTGCTCGTGTGTTCGCACGCCTTCCGCCCCCACCCGCAGGTGCAGCTCGCGGGCCCGGGTGATCAGCTGCGTCAGGTGCCGCAGGTCGGACTCCGCCGGCTCGTCCGTGTCCAGCGCGTCGACCACCGGGCCCGACAGGATCACGTGCCGGACCGGGAGCTGGTGCTGGGGGATCAGCTCCAGGTCCGCCGACCCCGAGATCGTCAGCACCAGCTGGGCGCCCAGGTCGGCCAGGACCGCCAGGGAGTCCAGGACCTCGCCGCGGGGATCGAGCATCGAGTCGCGGTCCGTGCACAGCCTCAGTGCCCTCGCCGGGAGCTCGTGCTTGTCCAGCTGCTCCTTCACCAGCAGCACCAGGTCCGGGTCGATCGCCAGCCGGGCCGGGAGCCGCACGCAGACGTCCGGTGCCGCGTCGCCCAGGTGCGTGCGCCAGCGGGCCGTCGCCGCCAGGGATTCGGCGAGGAGCCAGCGGCCCAGCGGCACCGTCATGCCCGTGGTCTGGGCCAGCGGGTAGAACTCGTCGGAGCCGAGCTCGCCCTTCTCCGGGTGGTTCCACCGCAGCCCGGCGTTGACCGCGGCGAGCTCGTCCGGCCGGGCCAGCTTCACCGTGGGCTGGTAGACCAGCGAGAACTCGCCGTTCTCCAGCGCGCCGGCGATCACCGCGCCCAGCTGGTAGCGGCCGCGGTCGCGGGCGTCCAGCTCCGGGTCGAACAGCATCCACTGCGCCTTGCCGGCCTCCTTGGCCCGGTGCAGCGCGATCTCCGCCGCCCGCAGCAGTTCCGCGGCGCCGCCCTCGACCGCGGCGCGCACCACGATGCCCGCGCTCGCACTGACGCCGATGCCGTGCCCGCCCAGGTAGATCGGCTCGTTGAGGTCCTCCAGGGCGCGCTCGACCAGCCTGACGACCTCGGTCGCCGCCAGCTCGCCGCGCAGCAGCACCGCGAAGCCGTCGCCGGACAGCCGGGCGACGAACCCGTCGTGGTGGCCGGTGAACACCGCCGACAGCTTGTTCGCGACCCCGCGCAGCACCTGGTCGCCGACCCCGGCGCCGAGACCGTCGTTGATCACCTTGAAACCGTCGACGTCGAGGTAGATCAGCGCGATGTCGTCGCGCGCGCCGGCGCCGAGCGCGGCTTCCAGCTTGGTGGTGAACGACGACGCGTTCGGCAGCCCGGTCAGCGGGTCGTGCACGTTCTGGTGCAGCAGCCGCTCCTGCAGCAGGTGCAGCTCGTTGGCGTCCGACACCATCAGCACCGGGTAGATCGAGCCGGGCCGGTCGCCGGGCAGCCGGGCGAGCGTCACGTCGGTCCAGAGCTGCCCGTCTTCGGTGTGGTCGAGCAGCATCCGTTCCTGGTAGCGGTCGCGGCCGGTGCGCACCTGCTCCAAGCCCGCCTCGAGCCGCGAGACGTCGTGGTCGGTCGAGCCGAGGTCGGTGATGTGCCTGCCCCGCAACCGATCCGGCGAGCAGCCGAGCAGCTGGCCGAAGGCGAGGTTCGCCTCCACGATGTCGCCGTCGGGGTCGGCCAGCGCGATCCCCATCGGCGACGCGGCGTAGAGCGCGGTGAACCGCAGCAGCGCGCCGTCGTGCTGCGAGCCGGCTTGGTCGACCGCTTCGTTCGCGACCTCGAGCAGCAGGGCTTCGAGCTCCTCCGGGGGAAGCGTTACTCCTTTGGTGTCGGCCAACGTCGCCGCCCACCGGCGCGCCACGTCCAGTAGCCCTGACGCGGCACCGGGTTCAGGCACACTCCACCTCTTCACGCACAGGTATGGCCAGGTCGGACACGGTGTCGGGGATCATGAAGCCACACCAGGCAGCCTTCGCCCACGATCGATGCCACGCCATCATGCGCGTGACAGGGTGTCTACCGGCTGAACGAGTGAACGAATCTCCACAAACGGTAACTTTTCGTTACCTTGCGTATGCGGTGGTGGACGCTCGCGGGGTCAGCGAGGGGTCAGGTGGACCGGGAGACCGTCCGCGGGCACCGGCAGCGAGACGTAGTCCCAGCGCGCGGTGTAACTCTCCGGAACCGACCAGCGGTACGCCCGCAGCAGTTCGTGCATCAGCAACTTCACCTCGAGACCGCCGAAGTGCAGCCCGATGCACTTGTGCGCGCCGCCGCCGAACGGCATCCACGCCATCCGGTGCGACTTGTCCTCGCGCCGCGGTTCGGCGAAGCGTTCCGGGTCGAACGCGAAGGGGTTCGTCCAGCACTCGGGCGTGAAGTGGTTGACCGTGGGCGAGACGCCGACCAGGGTGCCCGCCGGGATGTAGTGGCCGAGCACCTCGGTGTCCTTGACGGTCTGGCGGGTCAGGGACGGCACCGGCGCGACCAGCCGCAGCGCCTCCTTCATCACGAGGTCGAGGGTCTCCAGCCGCTCCAGCGCGGCGATGTCGGGCAGGTCGTCTCCCAGGGCCAGGGACTCCGCGCGGGCGCGTTCCTGCCACTCCGGGTGCTTGGCCAGGTAGTAGGCCATGGCGCTGCTGGTGATGGTGGTGGTGTCGTGCGCGGCCATCATCAGGAAGATCATGTGGTTGACGATGTCGGTGTCGGAGAACCGGTCGCCGTCCTCGGTGGTGGCCTGGCAGAGCGCGGCGAACAGGTCGTCCCCACCGGAACGCCGTTTGGCGGGCAGGTTTTCGCCGAAGTAGCGTTCGAGGACCTTCCGGCCGTGCAGCCCGGCCGACCAGCGCCCGCCCGGCACCGGGAAGCGCACGAAGGCGGTGCCGGCGCGCACCGAGCTGACGAACGCGCGGTTGATCCGGGCCGCGTCGCCGCCGCTGCGCATGCCCATGAACACGCGGGTCGCGACGTCGAGGGTCAGCTGCTTGAGCGCCCAGTACAGCCGCGGCCGCTCGCTCGAGCCCCAGCTCGCGACGCCTTCGCGCAGTGCGGGCCCCATTTCGCCGACGTAGCCGGCCAGCCGCGGGCGCGTGAAGGCCTCCTGCATGATCCGGCGGTGCAGGTGGTGCTCGCCGAAGTCCATCAGCATCAGGCCGCGCTCGAAGAACTTCTCGATGAAGAACTTCCAGCCTTCCTGCGAGAACGCCTTGTCCTTGTTGACGAGCGCGATCTGCGTGGCTTCGGGCCCGGATAGCGCGACGATCTTCCGGCCGAAGCCGCCGGTCCACGACACCGGGCCGTAGAGCTCGTAACGGCGGAGGCCGAACGCCGGGCCGAAGCGCATCATCTCGAGCATGTGCCCGACCAGCGGCGGTCCCGCGTCCCCGAGCACCGGCTCGAGGCCGCTGCCCGCGGGTGGCGTCGCGAGTTCCTCGACGGGCCAGCGCGACCGCAGCCAGCGTTCGTCGACTTTGGGCGGCAGGGGGAGCGCGGTCAGCGTCGGCACGCGTTCGCGCAGCGCTTCGGCGGCTCGGCTCACGGTGCCCGGCAAACTGACCATCTCCTGCGTCGAGATCGGCTACCCCTTCACGATGCACCCTTGTTGACGGTCTGACAACACCTCGCCGGCCCTCTTTTCGGGTGGTTTGCGGGGAGGCGCAAAGCCCCGGTCTGCTTTCAGGCGTCGGGCTTGCCGGGTGACTGCCTTCCGATCAGGCGGAGGTGGCGTTCCGCCGGTACTCGCTCGGCGTGACGCCGCGGACCCGTTTGAACGCCGCGCTGAAGCCGAAGGCGTCGGCGTACCCGACGTGGCGGGCGACTTCCGAGACGGTCGCGGCGGTCCGCTCGGCCAGCAGGTTCGCCGCGAGCGCCATGCGGCGCCGGGTGAGGTAGGTCAGCGGTGGTTCGCCGAGCAGCTCGGTGAACCGCTTGGCCAGGGTCGAGCGCGAAACCCCGGCGCGCGCGGCCAGGGCGGCGACCGTCCACGGCGCGGCGGGTTCCTCGTGCAGCAAGCGCAGCACGGGGCCGGCCACCGGGTCGCGCTGGGCGCTCCACCACGCCGGGGGTTCGCCGCCGGGCCGGTCGAACCACTCGCGCAGGGTGCAGACGAGCATCCAGTCGAGCAGCCGGTCGAGCACGACCTGCTGCCCGGGCGTGTCGGCGGCGACCTCGGCGGCGAGGTGGTCCAGGACGGCGTCGCCGGTACCCCCGCCGCCGACGCGCAGCACGGCGGGCAGGGCGTCCAGCAGCGGGCGGCTGACCTCCCCGCCGGCCGGGTAGGCGCCGACGATCAGCGTGGTCGGTCCCTCGCCGTCGTCGCGCCAGCCGCGCCGGTGCCGCGTCCCGCCCAGTTCGGGTGCGGCGCAGTACTCGCCGCACGCGACGGGCTCGGCGTCGGTGCCGATTTCGTCGACGAAGGTGAACGTCTCCGGGCCGCGCACGACGACGGTGTCGTAGGCGCGCAGCGGCTCGGGTTCGCCGTGCTCGGGGACGATCCAGCCGCCGCCCGAGAGCACGGTGCACAGGGTGAGTGGCGCGCCGTCGACGAAGTGCAGCGAAAACGGCGGCGACAGGGCCGAGCTGCCGAACAGCGAGCCGTGGGCCCGTACGCCGCGGAAGAGGTCGTCCACGAGCTTGAGGTTAGACGAATGGACAGGGAATCCGGCTTTTCACCCATGGGATCGTCCGGGCCCGGCCGGTTCAATCGGAGCATGACCGCATTGACTTCCGACGACCTCGAGTTCCTCCGCCGTCCCCTGCACGGGTTCTTGACCGTGGCGGGCGGCCGACCCCGCCCCGTGTGGTTCGAGGCGGCCGACGGCACGATCCAGCTGTTCTCGGAACCGGACGCGCCCAAGGTGCGGCGCGTGCGCCGGGATCCGCGCGCGTCGATCGTGGTCGCGGCGCCGGTGGGGGAGCGGGAGCGGTGGGTGTCGGTCGAAGGCCGCGTTTCGGTGGAACCCGGCGGGGCGCATGAGCTGGCCCGACGCCTGGCGGGCCGGTACTGGGACCTCGACGACCCGGACCGCGCGGCCGGCCTGGAGGCGATCCTGAAGACGGACCAGGTGCGCTTGGTGATCCACCCGGAAACCGTGCGCCGCTACGCCTATTGACGGGAGACGATGCCGACGTGGCCGAGCTTCCCCTCCGCGATCGAGCGGGGACCGTGCTGCTCGAGCCCGGCGAAACCTGTCGCGAAGCCGCCGTGCGCGAGCTGGCCGAGGAGACCGGCATCCGTGGCGTGGCGCTGACCTTCGCCGTGGTGGCCGAGTTCGCTTGGTGGACACCGGGCGAACCCGTCGACGCGGACATGAGCCCGCTGGACGCGGAGCTGGCGGTGCGAGTGGCCACGACGTGAAGCGGCCCCGCCCTGGACGACCAGGGCGGGGCCGGTGTGCCCGGGAGCTCAGTCCCAGTCGAGGGCGCCGCCCGACTGGTACTCGATCACGCGGGTCTCGAAGAAGTTCTTCTCCTTCTTGAGGTCCATCGCCTCGGACATCCACGGGAACGGGTTCTCGGTCTCGCCGAAGATCGGCTGCAGGCCGATCTGCTGCGCGCGGCGGTCGGTGATGAAGTGCATGTACTGCTCGCACAGCTGCGCCGACAGGCCGAGCATGCCGCGCGGCATGGTGTCGCGCGCGTACTTGACCTCCAGCTCGCACGCCTCCTTCAGCATCCCGCGGACCTCCGCCTGGAACTCTTCGGTCCACAGGTGCGGGTTCTCGATCTTGATCTGGTTGATGCAGTCGATGCCGAAGTTCAGGTGGATCGACTCGTCGCGCAGGATGTACTGGTACTGCTCGGCGATGCCGACCATCTTGTTCCGGCGGCCCAGCGACAGGATCTGCGCGAAGCCGGTGTAGAACCACATGCCCTCGAAGATCACGTAGAACGCGACGAGGTCACGCAGGAACGCCTGGTCGGCCTCCGGCGTCCCGGTCTCGAAGTCCGGGTTCTCCAGGTTCTGCGTGTACTTCAGCGCCCACGCGTCCTTGTCCGAAATGGACGGAACCTCGCGGTACATGTTGAACAGCTCGCCCTCGACCAGGCCGAGGCTCTCGCAGATGTACTGGAAGGTGTGCGTGTGCACGGCCTCCTCGAACGCCTGGCGCAGCAGGTACTGGCGGCACTCGGGGTTGGTGATCTGCCGGTACACCGCGAGCACGATGTTGTTGGCCACCAACGACTCCGCGGTCGCGAAGAAGCCCAGGTTGCGCTTGAGCATCTGGCGCTCGTCCTCGGTGAGGCCGTCCGGGGACTTCCACAGCGCGATGTCGGCCTGCATGGCGACCTCGGTCGGCATCCAGTGGTTGTTGCAGCCGGCCAGGTACTTCTCCCACGCCCACTTGTACTTCATGGGCAGCAGCTGGTTGACGTCGGCGCGCGCGTTGATCATGCGCTTGTCGTCGACGGTGATCCGGGCGGCGCCGACCTCGATCTCCCCGAGGCCGGTCGCGTCCGTCGTCTCCACGTTGGTCATCTGTGCAGGGGTTCCTTTACTGGCAGGCTTCGCAGTCGGGGTCGTCGATGCGGCAGGCGGCGCCTTCGGTGGCGACGAAGTCGACGTCCGGCTCCGGCTTCGGCGAGGGCGCAGGCGCGGGTGCCGGCGTCGGCGCGGGGGCCGGGGCAGCCGCGGCGGGAGCCGCCGGTGCCGGGGTCGCCGAGACGGCGTTCAGCTTGCCGTCGGTGCCGCGCAGGGTGCTCTTCTCCACGTGCGTCGCGGACTGCGCGCGCAGGTAGTACGTGGTCTTGAGGCCCTTGTGCCACGCGTAGCGGTAGAGCTGGTCGAGCTTGCGGCCGCTCGGCGCCGCGATGTACAGGTTCAGCGACTGCGCCTGGTCGATCCACTTCTGGCGCACCGAACCGGCGTCGACGATCCACTTCGACTCGATCTCGAAGGCCGTCGCGTACAGCGCCTTCAGGTCGTCCGGCACGCGGTCGATCTGGCCGAGGCTGCCGTCGAAGTACTTGAGGTCGCTGACCATGACCTCGTCCCAGAGCCCGCGCTCCTTGAGGCTCTTGACCAGGTGCGGGTTGACGACGGTGAAGTCGCCGGACATGTTCGACTTGACGAACAGGTTCTGGAACAGCGGCTCGATCGACTGGCCGACACCCGAGATGTTGGAGATCGTCGCGGTCGGCGCGATCGCCATCACGTTCGAGTTGCGCATGCCGACGGTCTTGACCCGCTCGCGCAGCGGCGCCCAGTCCAAAGTGGACGACGTGTCGACGTCGAGGCCGTCGCCCTGGCGCGCGTCGATGAGCAGCTGCAGCGAGTCGATCGGCAGGATGCCCTTGCTCCAGAGCGATCCCTCGAACGACTGGTACTGCCCGCGCTCCTCGGCGAGGTCGGTCGACGCCGAGATCGCGTAGTAGGAGAGGTGCTCCATGGAGACGTCGGCGAACTTCACGGCTTCTTCGGAGGCGAACGGGACGCCGATCTCGAACAGCGCGTCCTGGAAGCCCATGATGCCCAGGCCGACCGGGCGGTGGCGCAGGTTGGAGCGGCGCGCCTCCGGGATCGTGTAGAAGTTGATGTCGATCACGTTGTCCAGCATGCGGACGGCCGTGCGCACGGTCTTCTCGAGGCGCTGGGTGTCCAGGCCTTCGGGCGTGACGTGCTTGAGCAGGTTCACCGAACCGAGGTTGCAGACCGCGACCTCGTCGACGGTGGTGTTCAGCGTGATCTCGGTGCAGAGGTTGGACGAGTGCACCACGCCGACGTGCTGCTGCGGCGAGCGGAGGTTGCACGGGTCCTTGAAGGTGATCCACGGGTGGCCGGTCTCGAACAGCATGGTCAGCATGCGGCGCCAGAGGTCGACCGCGCGGACGCGCCGGAACACCTTGATCTCGCCGCGGTCGGCCATCGCCTCGTACTCGCGGTAGCGGGTGGCGAACTCGTTGCCGTAGAGGTCGTGCAGGTCCGGCGTCTCGTTCGGCGAGAACAGCGTCCACTGCGCGTCGGCCTCGACGCGGCGGAGGAACTCGTCCGGCACCCAGTTCGCGGTGTTCATGTCGTGGGTGCGGCGGCGGTCGTCACCGGTGTTCTTGCGCAGGTCGAGGAACTCCTCGATGTCGACGTGCCACGTCTCGAGGTACGCGCACGCCGCGCCCTTGCGCTTGCCGCCCTGGTTGACCGCGACGGCGGTGTCGTTGGCGATCTTGAGGAACGGCACGACGCCCTGCGACTGGCCGTTGGTGCCCTTGATGTGCGCGCCGAGGCCGCGGACCGGGGTCCAGTCGTTGCCGAGGCCGCCCGAGTACTTCGCCAGCAGCGCGTTGTTCTTGTACGCCTGGAAGATCGAGTCCAGGTCGTCGTCCACCGTGGTCAGGAAGCAGGACGACAGCTGCGGGCGCGTGGTGCCCGAGTTGAACAGCGTCGGGGTGGACGCCATGAAGTGGAAGCTCGACAGCAGCTCGTAGAACTCGATCGCGCGGGCTTCGCGGTCGTCCTCGCGGACGGCCAGGCCCATCGCGACGCGCATGAAGAACGCCTGCGGCAGCTCGAAGCGGGTGCCGTCGTGGTGCTGGAAGTACCGGTCGTACAGCGTCTGGAGGCCGAGGAAGCCGAAGTCGAGGTCGCGCTCGGGCCGGATCGCGGCGGTGATCTTGTCGAGGTCGAAGCGCTGCAGCTCGGCGTCGACCAGCTCCAGCTCGATCGCCCGGCGCAGGTAGGCGCGGAAGTACGCCGGGTACTCGCCGGCCATCTCGTCCTGGCTGGCCAGGCGCGGGGTGCCGGCGAGGTAGCTCAGCGCCTCGCCGCGCAGCTTGTCCAGCAGCAGCCGCGCGGAGACGTAGGAGTAGTTCGGCTCCTGCTCGACCAGCACGCGGGCGGCCAGCACCTGGGCCAGGGCCAGCTCGTCGGCGCTGATGCCGTCGTAGAGGTTGCGCTTGGCCTCGGCCAGCACCGGCTCGGCACTCACGTCTTCGAGACCGGCGACGGCCTCGCCCACGACGTGGGACACGCGGGCCCAGTCGAGCGGGCGCAGGACGCCGTCGGTGCCCTTGACGTTCAGCGAGACCTCGGTCGCGGCCGGCTTGGCGGCCTCGCGGGCCTTGGCACGCTCGTCGCGGTAGAGGACGTACGCGCGGGCGACCTTGTGGTGCTCGCCGCGCATCAGGGCGAGCTCGACGATGTCCTGGATCTGCTCGATGTGCAGGGCGGTCTCGGGGCCGGCGTGGCGCAGCAGGGTGGTCTCCACCTGCTGGGTCAGCTCGGCGACGACGTGGTGGACGCGGGAGGACGCGGCGGCGTCGCCGCCCTCGACCGCGAGGAACGCCTTGGTCAGCGCGACCGAGATCTTCCCGGCGTCGAACGGCGACACGCTGCCGTCCCGCCGGATGACCCGGATCGCGGTGGGTGTGTCCGCGGCGGAGGGCCGCTGACCGGTTTCGACTGACATGCGTGTCTCCAAGTTTTCGGGCGCGTTCGATCGCCACACGGCGTCATGAGGCCGTGCGCTGCGGTTTCTTGAAAGCTGCCCGGCCGCCCTCTGCAGCGGTCTCCCCGTCGCTGGGGGCTGCCGGTTCTCAGAGACTACATGTTGGGGTGGGTGTGCGCGCGGGACCCCAGATGGCGTGTCATTAGTTCACTCTGGCGGGGTGGGGTGATCACCCAGAGGTGCTGCTCACGCCCCGAAACGCAGCTCGCTGCCGGGCAGGGCGAGGCTCAGGAACGGGCGCCGGCCGGCGAGGTAGCCGAGCGGGCCGGACGCGTTGACCGTCCAGTCGGCCGCGGCGAGCCGGGGCCGGATCTTCGCGCCGACGGGGGTGCGCACCGGGGTGCCGTCGCGGTCCTGGAGGACGTCGAACCGGCCGGGGAGGGCGAGCGGCGAACCCGGCCTCGGGGTGAAGGCCGCGGTGGCGATCCAGTCGTCGCCGGTCGCCGCGGTGTACGTGCGGTCGGTGAACTGCAGGGCCGCGAGGTCCTTCGGGATGGCCCACAGCTCGCGGCCGCCGGCGAGCGAGACTGCGGAGTCGACCCAGATCTGCGTGATCGTGCACGTGGTCCGCTTCCCGCGCACCGGGACGGCGGCGAGCAGCTCGTGGTAACCGAGCTGCCCGGGCTCGCGGTAGGCGATCCAGGCGGTGAACACGCAGGTGTACCCGGCGAGGGACAGGGCGCCCGGGTGCACGTCGCGCGCGGGGACCCGCCAGATCGACACGTGGGCGTCGGCGACCAGGTTCCAGGGCTGCGGCGGGTACGGGGTCATTTCTCCAGCCAGGGCAGGTAGTCGGGCAGGTCCTTTTCGACGCGCATGCCGAACGACGGCGGCCGCTTCTGCAGGAACGACAGGACACCCTCGACGGCGTCCGGGTTCGCGCCGAGCCCGCCGATCAGCTTCGAGTCGAGCTCGTGCACCGGGAACGGCGACCCGGCGCTCGCCATCCGGTAGAGCAGCTGGCGGGTCACCGCGACCGACACCGGGGCCGTCGTCTCGACGATCTCCTTCGCCAGCTTCTTCGCTTCGTCGAGCACGGTTCCAGTGGGGAAAACCTGGTGCACCAGGCCTTTTTCGAGAGCCTCCGCCGCCGGGAACACGCGTCCGCTGATCATCCAGTCGAGCGCGGTGCCCATCCCGACGAGCCGGGGGAGGAACCACGCGGAGGCGCCCTCGGGGTAGATGCCGCGGCGGGTGAAGACGAACCCGAACCGGGAGTCCGCTGAGGCGAGCCGGTAGTCGCACGCCAGCGTGATCGTGATGCCGCCGCCGACGGCCGCGCCGTGCAGGGCGGCGATCACCGGCTTGTTCATGGTGAAGATCCGCTTCGAGCACCGCCCGGCGGGCTCCTGCCATTCCCGGCCGGGCCCCTCGGCGGGGTCGAAGTCGAAGCCGCCTTGCGAGAGGTCGGCCCCGACGCAGAAGTCCTTCCCGGCGCCGGTCAGCACGACCACACGGACGTCCTCGTCACGATCGGCACGGTCCATGGCGGCACCGAGCTCGTCGGCCATCCGGATCGTGTAGCCGTTGCGCGCCTCGGGCCGGTTCAGCGTGACCGTGGCGATCCGGTCCGCGACGGCGTAGGTGATCTCGGCGTAGTCGGCCATGCGACGAAGCTATTGCAGTCCGGCGCTACTGGCAAGATGTCAATAGTGGGTTTGCAGCGTCCCGAACAAAACAATCAGGCGTGCTTGATTTTTCTGGCCGCCGGTGCCACGCTGGCTCCCGGACGCAAGGAGGCGGGCGATGGCGGATCTCGGCGTGATCCTCGGGGATCTCGACGCGGAGACACGGACGATCGACGACGTGGTGGCGAACCTGCCCGCGGCGGACTGGGCGCGGGAAACGCCGGCCGCGGGGTGGACGATCGCGCACCAGATCGCGCACCTGGCCTGGACCGACCGGAAGGCCCTGATCGCGGCCGCGCACCCGGAGGACTGGCAGGCCGAGGTCGAAGCACTCCTCAAAGCCGGGGAGACCTACGTCGACGACGGGGCCGCGGCCGGAGCGCAGCGGCCGCCGCGGGAGATCCTCGAAGACTGGCGGTCCGGGCGCGCGGCGCTGGCCGAAGCCCTCGCCGCCGTCCCCGACGGGCAGAAACTGCCCTGGTACGGGCCGCCGATGAGCGCCGCTTCGATGGGCACCGCGCGGATGATGGAGACCTGGGCGCACGGCCAGGACGTCTTCGACGCCCTCGGCCTGACCCGCGAGCCCACCGCGCGGCTGTGGCACATCGCCCGCTTCGGCACCCGGACCCGCGACTTCGCCTACAAGGTCCACTCGCTCGCGCCGCCGCCCGGGGAGTTCCGCGTCGAGCTCACCGCGCCCGACGGCTCCACCTGGGCGTTCGGCCCGGAGGACGCCGGGCAGAAGCTCACCGGCAGCGCGCTGGACTTCTGCCTCGTCGTCACGCAGCGGCGGCACCCGGCCGACACGGACCTCGTGGCGCAGGGCGCCGACGTCGAGGAGTGGCTGACCATCGCGCAGGCCTTCGCCGGGCCTGCCGGGGAAGGCCGCAAGCCGGGGCAATTCACATGACGTACCGCATCGGCAACGCCTCGGGCTTCTACGGCGACCGGTTCAGCGCGGTTCGCGAGATGCTCACCGGCGGCCCCCTCGACGTGCTCACCGGCGACTACCTGGCCGAGCTGACCATGCTCATCCTCGGCCGCGACCGGATGAAGGACGCCACCCGCGGCTACGCCAAGACGTTCCTCCGCCAGATGGCGGAAAACCTCGGCCTGGCAAAAGAAAACGGCGTCAAGATCGTCACCGACGCGGGCGGCCTCAACCCCGCCGGGCTCGCCGGCGCCCTCCGCGAACTGGCCGCCGAGCTCGGGCTGGACGTCAAGATCGCGCACGTCGAAGGCGATGATCTCGTGGCGCGGGCCGAGGAGCTGGACCTCGGCAAGCCGTTGACCGCCAACGCCTACCTCGGCGCCTGGGGCATCGCGGAGTGCCTCAACGCGGGCGCCGACGTCGTCGTCACCGGGCGCGTCACCGACGCCTCCGTCGTCGTCGGCCCGGCCGCCGCGCACTACGGCTGGGCCCGTGACGACTTCGACGCCCTCGCCGGCGCGGTCGCCGCCGGGCACGTCATCGAATGCGGAGCCCAGGCCACCGGCGGCAACTACGCCTTCTTCACCGAACACTCCCTCGGCGTGCCCGGGTTCCCGATCGCCGAGATCGAGGCCGACGGCTCCAGCGTCATCACCAAGCACCCCGGCACCGGCGGCGTGGTCAACGTCGGCACGGTCACCGCGCAGCTGCTGTACGAGATCACCGGAGCGCGGTACGCGGGACCGGACGTCACCACGCGGTTCGACACGCTGTCCCTGGCCGAAGACGGGCCCGACCGCGTCCGCATCTCCGGGGTCCGCGGCGAAGCCCCGCCGCCGACGCTGAAGGTCGCCCTCAACCGCCTCGGCGGGTTCCGCAACGAGACGACGTTCGTCCTCACCGGACTCGACATCGAGGCGAAAGCCGCGCTGGTGCGGGAACAGCTCGAAGCGTCCATGAAGGACCGGCCGCCGGCCGACGTCCGCTGGACCCTCGCGCGCACCGACCACCGGGACGCCGACACCGAGCAGACGGCGAGTGCGCTGCTGCACGTCGCCGTCAAGGACGCCGACCCGAAGATCGCCGGCCGCGCGTTCACCGGCGCGGCCGTCGAACTCGCGCTGGCCAGCTACCCCGGGTTCCACGTGACGGCCCCGCCGTCCGATGCCTCGCCGTACGGCGTCTACACCGCGGCCTACGTGGACGCCGCGAAAGTCCCGCACGTCGCCGTGCTGCCGGACGGGATGCGTGTCGATATAGCGCCTTCGACGTCCACCCAGGAGCTGTCCGAAGTGGATGAGCCGGCCCGGCCCGAACCCCTCGGCCACGGGCCGGTGCGGCGGGTGCCCCTCGGCGCGATCGCCGGCGCGCGCAGCGGCGACAAGGGCGGCAACGCCAACCTCGGCGTCTGGGTGCGGTCGGACGAGGCGTGGCGCTGGCTGGTGCACCGGCTGACCGTCGCCGAGGTCAAGCTGCTGCTGCCCGAGACCGCCGACCTGCCGGTCACGCGGTACCTGCTGCCGAACCTGCGGGCGATGAACTTCGTCGTCGAAGGCCTCCTCGGCGAGGGCGTCGCCTCGCAGGCCCGGTTCGACCCGCAGGCCAAGGCGCTCGGCGAGTGGCTGCGGTCGCGGGAGATCGACGTCCCGGAGGTCCTGCTGTGACCGATCCCTTCCGGGCGCCCGAACGGACCGAACTGCGCCGGACCGTCCGGAAGTTCGTCGAGCAGGAGGTCCTGCCGCACCTCGACGACTGGGAGCGCTCCGGCGAACTCCCCCGGGACCTGCACCGCACGGCCGGGGACCTCGGCCTGCTCGGCGTCGCCTTCCCGGAAGAGATCGGCGGGGGAGACGGCAACTACCTCGACGCTCTGGTCGTCGCGGAGGAGATGCACTACGCCGGTGGTTCCGGCGGGCTCTTCGCGTCGCTGTTCACCTGCGGCATCGCCGTGCCGCACATCGCCGAGGCGGGCGACCCGGTCCAGATCGAACGCTGGGTGCGGCCGACCCTGGCCGGGGCCAAGATCGGCGCCCTCGCCGTGACCGAGCCGGACGGCGGCTCCGACGTCGCCGGGATCCGGACCACCGCCGTCCGCGAGGGCGACGAGTACGTCATCAACGGCGCCAAGACCTTCATCACCTCCGGCTGCCGCGCGGACTTCGTGACGACGGTGGTGCGCACCGGCGGTGACGGTGCCCACGGGCTTTCACTGATCGTCGTCGAACGCGGGACACCGGGTTTCACGGTGAGCCGCAAGCTCGAGAAGATGGGCTGGCTCTGCTCCGACACCGCCGAACTGTCCTACGTGGACGTCCGGGTTCCGGTGGAGCACCTGGTCGGCACCGAGAACAGCGGGTTCGCCCAGGTTGCCACCCAGTTCGTCACCGAACGGCTGTCGCTGGCCGTGCAGGCGTACGCCCACGCCCAGCGCGCGCTCGACCTGACGCTGGACTGGTGCCGGCTGCGCGAGACGTTCGGCCGCCCGCTCATCTCGCGGCAGGTCGTCCAGCACAAGCTCACCGAAATGGCGCGGAAGGTCGACGTCGCCCGCACCTACACCCGGCAGGCCGCGATCCGGCACGTCTCCGGTGAAGAGGTCATCGCCGAAGCCTGTTTCGCCAAGAACACCGCCGTCGAGGCCGCCGAATGGGTGGTCAACGAGGCCGTCCAGCTGCACGGCGGGCTCGGCTACATGCGCGAGTCCGAAGTGGAGCGCCACTACCGCGACGTCCGGATCCTCGGCATCGGCGGCGGCACCACCGAGATCCTCACCGGCCTGGCCGCGAAGCGATTGGGATACACCTCGTGACTGCTCTGAGGTCCACAGTGGACACACGGGCCGCCGAGTTCGGCGCGAACCGCGACGCGATGCTGGAAAAGCTCGCCGAAATCGACGCCGAGCACGCCAAGGCCGTCGCCGGCGGCGGCGAGAAGTACGTCGAGCGGCACCGCAAGCGCGGCAAGCTCCTCGCCCGGGAACGCATCGAGCTCCTCCTCGACGCGGATTCGCCGTTCCTGGAGCTGTCGCCGCTGGCCGCGTGGGGCACCGACTACCGCGTCGGCGCGAGCCTGGTGACCGGGATCGGCGTCGTCGAAGGCGTCGAGTGCCTGATCTCGGCCAGCGACCCGACGGTCAAGGGCGGCGCGAGCAACCCGTGGACCACGAAGAAGAGTTTCCGGGCCGCGGACATCGCCGCGCAGAACCGGCTGCCGTCGATCAACCTCGTCGAGTCCGGCGGCGCGGACCTGCCCACCCAGAAGGAGATCTTCATCCCGGGCGGCCGGATCTTCCGGGACCTCACGCGCGCCTCGGCCGCGGGCTGCCCGACGATCGCGCTGGTCTTCGGCAACTCCACGGCCGGGGGCGCGTACCTGCCCGGCATGTCGGACTACGTCGTGATGGTCAAGGAACGCGCGAAGGTGTTCCTCGGCGGGCCGCCGCTGGTGAAGATGGCCACCGGTGAGGAGTCCGACGACGAGTCGCTCGGCGGCGCCGAAATGCACGCGCGGACCTCGGGCCTGGCCGACTACCTGGCCGCCGACGAGCAGGACGCGATCCGCCTGGGGCGCAACATCGTCAAGCGGCTCAACTGGACGAAGCAGGGGCCTTCGCCGAAGCCGGACTACGAAGAGCCGCTCCACGATCCCGAGGACCTGCTCGGCATCGTGCCGACCGACCTGAAGGTGCCCTTCGACCCGCGCGAGGTCATCGCCCGGGTCGTCGACGGCTCCGACTTCGACGAGTTCAAGCCGCTCTACGGCTCTTCGCTGGTGACCGGCTGGGCGAGCATCCACGGCTACCCGGTCGGCGTGCTGGCCAACGCCCAGGGCGTGCTCTTCGGCGAGGAGTCGCAGAAGGCCGCGCAGTTCATCCAGCTGGCCAACCAGATCCACACCCCGCTGGTGTTCCTGCACAACACGACCGGCTACATGGTCGGCAAGGAGTACGAGCAGAGCGGCATCATCAAGCACGGCGCGATGATGATCAACGCCGTCTCGAACTCGAAGGTGCCGCACCTGTCCGTCCTCATGGGAGCGTCCTACGGTGCCGGCCACTACGGGATGTGCGGCCGGGCCTACGACCCCCGTTTCCTGTTCGCCTGGCCGAGCGCGAAGTCCGCGGTGATGGGCCCGGCGCAGCTGGCCGGCGTGCTGTCGATCGTGGCCCGCGCCGCGGCCGAAAGCCGCGGCCAGGAGTACAACGAGGAACACGACAAGGCCATGCGCGCCATGGTGGAAGGCCAGATCGAAGCCGAGTCGATGCCGATGTTCCTCTCCGGCATGCTCTACGACGACGGCATCATCGACCCGCGCGACACCCGCACCGTGCTGGGCCTGAGCCTGTCCGCGATCCACAATGGACCAGTGAAGGGCGCCGAAGGTTTCGGCGTCTTCCGGATGTGAGCGAGCGATGATCCAGAACCTGCTGGTCGCCAACCGCGGTGAGATCGCCCGCCGCGTCTTCCGCACCTGCCGCGACGCCGGGATCGGCACGGTCGCGGTGTTCTCCGACGCCGATGCCGCCGCGCCGCACGCCCGGGAGGCCGACGCGGCCGTCCGGCTGCCCGGCAACGCGCCGTCCGAGACGTACCTGCGGGCGGAGCTGCTGGTCAAGGCCGCGGCCGGGACCGGCGCCGACGCCGTTCACCCCGGCTACGGCTTCCTCTCCGAGAACGCCGCGTTCGCGCGGGCCGTGCTCGACGCCGGGCTCACCTGGGTCGGTCCGCCGCCCGGGGCCATCGAGACGATGGGCTCCAAAGTGGAGTCGAAGCGGCTGATGGCCGCGGCCGGGGTCCCGGTCCTGGCCGAGCTGGACCCGGCTTCGGTGACCTCCGAAGACCTGCCGTTGCTGGTCAAGGCGTCCGCCGGCGGTGGCGGCCGCGGGATGCGCGTGGTCCGCTCGCTCGGCGAGCTGGCCGAGGCGGTCGAAGGCGCCAGTGCCGAGGCCGGGTCGGCGTTCGGCGACCCCACCGTCTTCTGTGAGCGCTACCTGGAGACCGGGCGGCACATCGAGGTCCAGGTGCTCGCCGACCGGCACGGCACGGTGTGGGCGGTGGGGGAGCGGGAGTGCTCCATCCAGCGACGGCACCAGAAGGTCGTCGAGGAGGCGCCCTCGCCGTTCGTCGACGCCGCCATGCGCGCGGAGCTGTTCGACGCCGCGCGCAAGGCCGCCAAGGCGATCGACTACGTCGGCGCGGGCACGGTCGAGTTCCTCGCCGGGCCCGACGGCCGCTTCTACTTCCTCGAGATGAACACCCGGCTGCAGGTCGAGCACCCGGTCACCGAGAACGTCACGGGGCTCGACCTGGTCGCCTTGCAGCTGCGGATCGCCGAGGGCGAGCGGCTCCCGGCCGATCCGCCCCCCACGGTGGGCCACTCCATCGAGGTCCGGCTGTACGCCGAAGACCCGGCGGCGGGCTGGCAGCCGCAGAGCGGCACGCTGCACACGTTCGACGTGCCCGATGTGGACCGCTCCTTCACGCACGGGCCCGGACTGCGCCTCGACTCCGGGTTCGAGACCGGGTCGGTGGTGGGCGTCCACTACGACCCGATGCTCGCCAAGGTGATCACCTGGGCGCCCACCCGCGCCGAAGCGGCGAGGCGGCTGGCGAAAGCTTTGGCGGCGTCGAAGATCCACGGTGTGGTCACCAACCGCGATCTCCTGGTGAACATCTTGCGCCACGAGGCGTTCCTGGCCGGGGAGACGGACACGGCGTTCTTCGACCGCCACGGCCTCGACACCCTGGCCGCCCCCCTGGCCACAGTGGACACCGAACGGCTCTCTGCCCTCGCGGCGGCCTTGGCGGACGCGGCAGGCAATCGGGCGTCGGCCACCACGCAGAGCAGGCTGCCCAGTGGCTGGCGCAACGTCCGCTCGGCCGGGCAGCGCAAGGTCTTCTCGATCGCGGACCGCGAGTACGAAGTGGTCTACTCACTGACCCGGAACGGGTTGGCCGCCGAGGGCTACGACGCCGAGCTGATCAGTGCCGAGCCGGGCCGGGTGGTCCTCGCCGTGGGCGGGGTGCGGCGCACCTTCGAGGTCGCGCGCCACGACGAAGTGTCCTATGTGGACTCCGCGCTCGGTCCGGTCGCGCTGACGGCGGCCCCGCGATTCGCCGGCCCGGACGCGGCCCTCGCTGCCGGGTCACTGGTGGCGCCGATGCCGGGCACGGTCGTGCGGCTCGCCGTGCAGGCCGGGGACCCGGTCAAGGCCGGCGATCCGCTGCTGTGGCTCGAAGCGATGAAGATGGAACACCGGATCGCCGCGCCCGCCGACGGTGTGGTGGCGGAACTGCCGGTCACGGTCGGACAGCAGGTCGAAGTGGGCACGATCCTCGCGGTGGTGGGAGAAGCAGAATGAACGCCATGAACTTCGTCGAGCCGGAGGAGCGGATCGCGCTCCGCAAGGCCGTCGCCGAGCTGGGTGCCAAGTACGGGCACGAGTACTACGCCCGCAAGGCTCGCGCGGGCGAGAAGACCCACGAGCTGTGGGACGAAGCCGGGCGCCTGGGCTACCTCGGCGTCAACATCCCCGAGGAGTACGGCGGCGGGGGCGCGGGCATCGCCGACCTCGCGGCGGTGCTCGAAGAACTCGCCGCCGCGGGTTCGCCGCTGCTGCTCATGGTCGTCTCGCCGGCGATCTGCGGCACCGTGATCTCCCGCTTCGGCACCGAAGAACAGAAGAAGCAGTGGCTGCCCGGCATCGCCGACGGCAGCAAGCGGATGGTCTTCGCGATCACGGAGCCGGACGCCGGGTCGAACTCGCACAAGATCACCACCACCGCCAAGCGCGACGGCGACGGCTGGGTCCTCAACGGACGCAAGGTCTACATCTCCGGCGTCGACGAAGCCGACGCGGTGCTCGTCGTGGGCCGCATGGGGGACTCCAGGACCGGCAAGCTCAAGCCCGCGCTGTTCATCCTGCCGACGAACACCGAGGGCTTCGAGCACACGAAGATCCCGATGGACATCGTCGCGCCGGAGAACCAGTTCTCGCTGTTCCTCGACGACGTCAAGCTCCCGGCCGAAGCGCTGGTCGGCGAGGAGGACGCGGCGATCGCGCAGCTGTTCGCGGGCCTCAACCCGGAACGCATCATGGGGGCGTCGTTCTCCCTCGGCATCGCGCGGTACGCGCTGGCCAAGGCCGTCGGCTACGCGAACGAGCGGCAGGTCTGGGGTACCCCCATCGGCACCCACCAGGGCCTCGCGCACCCGCTCGCCGAGATCAAGATCGAGCTGGAACTCGCGAAGCTGATGACGCAGAAAGCGGCGTCGCTCTACGACTCCGGCGACGACTTCGGCGCGGGGGAGTCGGCCAACATGGCGAAGTACGCCGCCGCCGAGGTCGCCATCCGGGCCACCGACCAGGCCGTGCAGACCCACGGCGGCAACGGCCTGGCCACCGAATACGGCCTCGGCACGCTGGTGACGGCGGTGCGCCTGGGCCGGATCGCGCCGGTCAGCCGCGAGATGGTGCTCAACTTCGTCGGCCAGCACAGCCTCGGCCTCCCGAAGTCCTACTAGGAGCCGACATGTCTACTTTGGACGGCAAGACGATCATCATGTCCGGTGGCAGCCGCGGCATCGGCGAGGCGATCGCGCTCCGGGCGGCCGCCGACGGCGCGAACGTCGCGCTGCTGGCCAAGACGGGTGAGCCCCACCCGAAGCTGCCGGGCACGATCCACACGGCGGCCGAGGCGATCGAGAAGGCGGGCGGGCACGCACTGCCGATCCTCGGCGACGTCCGCGACGACGACGGTGTCGCCGCCGCGGTGGCGAGGACCGTCGAGCAGTTCGGCGGCATCGACATCGTCGTGAACAACGCCAGCGCGATCGACCTGACGCCGACCGAGCAGGTCAGCATGAAGCGCTACGACCTGATGCAGGACATCAACGCGCGCGGCACGTTCCTGCTGTCCAAACTGGCCATCCCGCACCTGCGCCGGTCGGCGAACCCGCACATCCTGACGCTGTCGCCCCCGATCAGCCTCGACGAGAAGTGGTTCACCGCCGGGCACCTCGCGTACAGCATCGCCAAGTACTCGATGAGCCTGGTGACCGTCGGGCTCGCCGCGGAACTGAAGGAGGACGGGGTCGCGGTCAACTCCCTGTGGCCGCGGACCACGATCGACACCGCGGCGATCCGCAACGTCGTCGGCGCGGAACTGGCTTCGCGCAGCCGCACACCGGAGATCATGGCCGACGCGGCGCACGCGATCCTGACCGAGCCGAGCCGTTCGGCGACCGGTCACTTCTTCCTCGACGACGAAGTGCTGCGCGCTGCCGGCGTCACGGATTTCTCGAAGTACCGTGTCGGGGGTTCGGAAGAGGACCTGCAGCTCGACTTCTGGGTGGACCCGGCTTGACCGGCATCCGCGAACCCCAGCAGGAGCGCAGCCGCACCACGCGGCGGCGCCTGGTCGAGGCCGCGCTCGACAGCTTCGGCGAGCGCGGCTGGCACGGCGTGACGGTGGCCGGGATCGCCGAGCGAGCGGGCGTCTCCCGCGGCGCGGCACAGCACCACTTCCCGGCCCGCGAGGACCTCGTGGTGGCGGCGGTCGACCTGCTCGGCGAAGCCCAGATCGACGAGCTGCGCGCCCAGGCGGCCGGCCTGCCGAGCGGGGCGTCCCGCATCGAGCGCGTCGTGGAGATGGTGCTGAACCTGTACACCGGCCCGCTGTTCCGCGCGGCCCTCCAGCTGTGGTCGGTGGCGGCGACCGACGAGGCGCTGCGGGACGTGCTGGTGCCCCTCGAAGCCCGGGTCGGCCGCGAGGCGCACCGCGTGACGGTGGAGCTCCTCGGCGTCGACGAGTCCCGGCCGGGCGTGCGCGAGCTGGTCCAGGCCACCCTCGACCTGGCCCGCGGCCTCGGCCTGGCCAACCTCCTGACGGACGACACCCGCCGCCGGCGCCAGATCGTGCGCGAATGGGCCCGGACGCTGGAGCTGCGGCTGACCTAGGCGCGGTCGTCGCCCGTTCCGGGTGCGGCCCGAGTTCAGCGGCCGTCCACGAGGCCGTGTTCGTAGGCGTGGATCACCAGGTGGACCCGGGTACGCAGGCCGAGCTTGGCCAGCATCCGGGCCACGTGGGTCTTGACCGTGCCTTCACCGACGACGAGGGCACCGGCGATCTCGGCGTTGCTCATGCCCTTCGCCACGTGCCGCAGCACTTCGAGTTCCCTCGGGGTGAGCCGGTCGAGGCCGTCCGGCGGGCGGCGGGGTGCGGGTTCGGCGAACCGGCGGAGGGTGCGGCGGGTGACCTGCGGGTCGAGCATGCCCTGGCCCTTCGCCGCCGCGCGGACGGCATCGACCAGCAGCGCCGGTTCGCTGTCCTTCAGCACGAAGCCCGCCGCGCCCGCCGCGAGTGCTCCGAACAGGTACTCGTCGACGTCGAACGTGGTCAGTGCGACGACCGCGGGCGCCGGGTTGACCGATTCGCCGATCCGGCGGATGGCGGCGATCCCGTCCAGGCGCGGCATGCGGAGGTCGAGCACCACGACATCGACGCCGCCGTACCGGGCCTTCTCGACGGCTTCGGCGCCGTCGGCGGCTTCGCCGACCACCTCGATGTCTTCCTCGGCGTCGAGCACCAGGCGCAGGGCCCAGCGGACCGGCTCCTGGTCGTCCGCGAGCAGTGTGCGGATCATCGGGGCAGCCGGGCTTCGACGCGCCAGCCGGCCGGGCCGTTGGGCCCGATTTCCAAGGTGCCGCCGAGCAACCGGGTCCGCTCCCGCATCCCGCGCAGGCCGCTGCCTTCGGCCGGGGCACCGGGGTGGGTGGAGCCGTTGTCCGCGACGGTGACCACGACGGCGTCCGGACGGTGGTCGACGCTCAGGTCCACGCGGGTCGCGTCGGAGTGGCGCAGGACGTTGGTGAGCGCTTCCTGGGCCACCCGGTAGCCGGCGTGGTCCAGGTGCGGCGCCACGTCCGGCGCGCCGCGCCGGGTGAGGGTGACCGTGCGGTCCGGGCCGGTGATGCGTTCGACCAGCGTGTCCAAATCGGACAGTGAACCGCCCGTTCGCGGCAGGACGGCCCGCACTTCGGCGAGGGCGGTGGCCGAGGCGTCGGCGATGGTGACCAGCGCCCGGTCGGCGGCCGGCGGCAGCGCGCGGACGACGTGGCGGACGGCGGTGGCCTGCAGCCGGATGACGGTGAGGTGGTGCCCGACGGCATCGTGCACCTCCCGGGCGATGCGGGCGTGCTCCTCGGCGACGACGCGCCGGGTCTCCGCCCGGTAGAGACGCTCGGCGTGCTCGGCGCGGTCCCGGTGCAGCCGCAGGGCGTACCCGGCCGCGACCGGCGCGACGCCGAGGAGCACGAGGTCGGTGTAGGTGGCGGCGCCGGCCGGCCGGACACCGGCGACGGCCAGGACGAACAGCCAGCCCACCGAGCAACCGAGCACGCGCAGCCGCGGCCGGTGGTAGGCGGCCGACCCGAACGCGGCCATGGTGACCAGCCGCCCGGGCCAGAGCGGCAGGGCCAGGACGACGGCGGCGCAGAGCAGGGCGGCACCGAGCGGAAAGCGGCGGCGGAGCATGAGCGGAGCGGCCACCGCGGCGGCGCCCGCGCCGACGGCGAGCGGATCGGCGCCGGCACGTTCGGCCAGCCCGAGCACCAGCACGACCACCGCGGCGGCGCCGGTGACGAGGAGATCGCCGGTGGCGGTGCGGAGGAAAGCCGGCGGTTGCCACGGTCCCGGGCTGGTCGGGTGGTCGATGGCCATGTCCACGTTGTACACGTCCGGCTGGGTTCGCGGGGCGGGTTCCGGCTGGCCGGGTGTGGGGTTTCGGGTGGCTGACCGGCACCGGGAGCCGTGGCGATGAAGGCCGATCCGGGCAGCCGCCCGCCCGTCAGCCCGCGCTTCCGCAGCGGGCCCCCGACGGCGGCAGCTCCCCGTCCCACAGCCACCGGTGCACGTAGCCGCGCACGCACGCGTTCCCCCGCAGGTACAGCGCATGGTTGCCCGCCGATGGCAGATAACTCCCGTGCAGCTGCGCAGCCACCCGGCGGCCGTGGTCCGCGGGCGTCAGCGGGTCGTCGTCGCCGTTGGCCACCAGTACCCGGGGCATCGGGGGCAGGGCGGCCGGTGGGGTGAGCCCGGTCCGGGGCAGCCCGGCGCACTGCCCCGACACCCGCCACGGGTGCGCGGCCCAGCCCAGCCGTGGCGCCGCCGCCCGCAGCTCGGCTTCCACCCGCTCGGCGGCCGGAAACGTGCGCGGCTCGGGGAAATCCGCACAGAACGCCGTCCGGGCCAGGCGGGCGTCGGGCGGGGCCGGACGGGGCGTCACCGCCGAGGTGTCCCCGGCTTCGGCCGCCGCCAGTGCGGCCGTCAGCGCGGGCCAGCTCCGGTCGTCGCCGATCCGGGCGGCCGTCCACGCGACGGCCACCCCCGCCGGGAGCCCGTCCCACACCGCGATCACGTCACGCCCGTGCAGCGCGCAGCCCGGGTCCGCCGCGCACCAGCGGGCCATCCGGAACAGGTTGCGTTCGGCCGTCACCGCGCCGGCCCGTGCCCACGCCACCGGATCGGACCGGGTGTGGTCCAGCACGCTGTCGAGGTACATGCGCCCGACGCGGGGGCCGAACAGCGCCGCGTACTCCTGCCCGTACACCGTGCCGTACGAGCTGCCGAAGTAGTTCAGCCGGGGCTCGCCCAGCCGGGCCCGGATCGCGTCCATGTCGCGGGCGACCTGGCGGGCGCCGAGGTGGCCGGGGGCCGCCGGGCAGTCCGCGGCGAACTTCGCGTTGGCGGCGGCGTAGGCGTCATACGCGCTCTTCGTCAGCGGCCCCGGCAGGGCCGCGGGCGCCGGCCCGGGGCACGTGACGTCGAGGCCGCGCGGGTCGAACACCACCACGTCGAACCGGGCCGCCAGGTCGGTGAACTGGTCGCGGAAGCCCGGCACGGCGAAGAGCGGGATCGACTGCGCGGGACCGCCCGGGTTCACCAGCAGGGTGCCGAGTTTCCGTTCGCGCGCGGGGATCCGCAGCAGCGGGACGGTGACGGTGGCCCCGCCGGCCGGGTGGTCCCAGTCAGCGGGCACCTCGATCCCGGTGCACGACAAGCCGTCGTAACAGTCTCGCCACGCCAAACCCCCGTCCGCCACAGCGGTCCCGGCTCCGGTCACGAGCAGCACGGCCACCGCGGCCACGTGCTTGAGCAGTGCTTTCATGCCTCGATTCGAGCAGCCGGGGGCGCCCCGCGCGTCTGCCTCGCGACAGACTTTTCCGCCCGGGGAACCTCACCCACACCCCGGACGTCCTAGTGCCGTAAGTAACACAATCGGCCCAATGGGCGAATAACCCGTTGTAGTGGCGACAAAGGAAAGGCAGTCCGGTGTCCGGTTCAGGAGTCGAGCTCACCCACCGCGCGATGGCCATGTTGAGGGCGGTGGCCGCCGGTCGTGCGCAGATGACGTGCAGCTGTGAGCCCGACCTCTTCATCGACGGATTCGCCTGTTGTGATCAGATGACCGCCCACGCGCTGGCCCACGGCGGTTTTCTCCGCCCCGGCGCCGAAGGGGCCACCGGCCGCGTCGCCGCCGAGCTGACCGAGGCGGGCCGCGCGGCGCTGGCGATCACCGTCGCCGCCTGAGCGGCTGATCACGCGTCACGCAGGGTCGTGACTTCGCTCTGGTGTTCGATTTATCCCGGGTCGCCGACCTGGCAGGCTTGTCCCCATGGCGGAGCACCCACCACCGGTGGACGACGAGGCGACGGTCTTCCTCCCGAGCGAGCTGAGGGGCCCGCACTGGCCGACCCGTGACCCCGATGTCTCCCGGCGCGCCTACGACGAGTTCGCCGGCCAGATCGTCGCGCGGCCGCCCGCGTCGCCGGTCAGCGCCGGGCGCGGGGAAGGCGCCGGCTCGTCGCTGGCCCGCTCCAGCGGCCGGATGGCGGTCGCCTCGGCCGTCAGCCGGGTCACCGGGTTCGTCGCGAAGCTGCTGCTCGCCGCCGTGGTCGGGGCCGGGGTCGTCAACGACTCCTTCACCGTCGCGAACACGTTGCCCAACATCGTCTTCGAACTGCTCTTCGGCGGCGTCCTGGCCAGCGTCGTGGTGCCGCTGCTGGTCCGCTCGCACGACGACCCCGACGGCGGCCGCGCCTACACCCAGCGGCTCATCACGATGGCGCTGGTGCTGCTCGCCGTCGGCACGGCCGTCGCGGTGGCGATCGCCCCGCTGTTCACCGCGCTCTACGTCGACAAATCGTCCGCGTCCGCGAACTCCGGGCTGACCACCGCGCTGGCGTACCTGCTGCTGCCGCAGATCCTGTTCTACGGCCTGTTCGCGCTGCTCTCGGCCATCCTCAACGCGCAGAACGTCTTCGGCCCGCCGGCCTGGGCGCCGGTGCTGAACAACGTCGTCGTCACCGGCACGCTCGTCGTGTTCGCGTTCGTGCCGGGGGAGCTGACGTTGGATCCGGTCCGGATGAGCGACCCCAAGCTGCTCGTGCTCGGCCTCGGCACCACGCTCGGCATCGTCGCGCAGGCGGTCGTGCTCATCCCGGCGTTGCTGCGCACGGGTTTCCGGTTCCGCTGGCGCTGGGGCTTCGACCCGCGGATCAAGGAGTTCGGCGGGCTGGCCGCGTGGATCCTCGGCTACGTCGTCGTCAGCCACGTCGGGTTCGTCATCACCACCCGCGTGCTGACCGGCGGCAACAGCGGCGGCGTCACGGCCTACAGCTACGCGTCCCTGCTCTTCCAGCTCCCGTACGGCATCCTCGGCGTTTCGCTGCTGACCGCGCTGATGCCGCGGATGAGCCGCGCCGCCGCGGACGGCGACACGGTGTCCCTCGTCGGCGACCTCTCGCTCGCCTCCCGCATGTCCACCGTGCTGTTCGTGCCCATTTCGGCGGTGCTGGCCGTGGTCGGCACACCGATCGGCATCGCGATCTTCACCTGGGGCCGCGGCACCCTCGACGACGCCGAGCGGCTCGGCCAGACGCTGGCCGTCTCGGCGGTCGGGCTGCTGCCGTTCGCGCTGGTCATGCTGCAGTTGCGGGTGTTCTACGCGATGAAGGACGCCCGCACGCCCACGCTGATCATGCTCGTGATGACCGCGGTGAAGATCCCGCTGCTGCTGCTCTGCCGCGGATTGCTCGACGGCGAGCACGTCGTCTACGGCGTCATGCTCGTCAACGGCGCCGGGTTCGTGGTCGGGGCGGTCCTCGGCCAGGTCTGGCTGTGGGTCCGGCTCGGCCACCTGCGCAGCAAGCGCTCGCTGCGGGTCGGGCTGATCACCCTCTCGGTGAGCGGGCTGGGAGTGGTGGCCGCGGTGCTCGCCGGGCGCGCCGTGCCCGCGTCGCTCGGGGTGATCCCGGGGGCGTGGGTGAAGCTGCCGGTGCAGGGGCTGCTGGGGATGGCCGTGCCGTTCGGGTTGCTGGCGTTGCTGAAGCTGCCGGAGTTCACCCCGGTGACCCGGCGGGTGGCCGGGCTTCGGCGGCGGTTCGCGGCTCGTTGAGGTTGGGGCCGGGGTGTGGTCGGCTTGCCGAGGCTGTCAGAGCTGCCCGGGTGGCCGCCGCGCGGGGGTGGTTCGCGGCTCGTTGACGGCTACGGCCGGGAACGCGATCCGGTTGTCTCGAAACGGTAACGAGAGCGCGGCGATCAGCGCGTTTACAATTGCCGCAAGGGTTTCTACTATCCACCGGGATCATGCGGCCGCGGGCGAGCGCGGCGGCGGGGGCACGGGTGGAGGACATGCATGACGCGCAGTGCGCGCAAGCGGCGGGACCGGGTCACGGTCGACGAACTGCTGCGGCAGACCGGGGCGCGGCCGCGCAAACCGGGCTCGCGGGCGGCCGAGCTGGCGGCGCGCCGGGACACCGGACCCGAATCGGGGCTCGGCGCCGGGCACAGCGGGGCGGCGCGGGTGGCGCTGGCGTCGGCGGTGTTCGTCGTGCTGGGCGGGCTGGTCGTCGTGCTGGCGACGCGGCCGGACTCCGTGCCGGGCTCCACGCAGTTCCCACAGCTGCAGCCGGCCACCGCCGTGCCGTCCTCGACCGCGCTGGCCGTCCCGACCGAGACGACCACGCCGTCCCCGGCGGTGATGCACGCGCGCCGGACGCCGACCCCGACCCCGACGGTGACGATCGAACTGCCGCCGCCGTCGACGACGGCCAAGACGAGCCCGCCGCCGCCCACGTGGACGCCGCCGCCGTGGAACCCGTACCAGTGCAACCCGTACTCCTGCGGGCCCTACTCCGGCGGGCCGCGGCGCTGACCCGCGAAGGCCCTCTCACCGACCCCGATGCCGGTGAGAGGGCCTCCGACAGCCCCACTACGGGTCGGTGGGTCAGCCGGTGTAGCCGGCGACGATCTTGGTGAACGCGTACTTGTCCTGGCTGATCCCGCTGCACTCGCCACCGCCGCTGCAGTCGCGGTTGGTGGCCCAGAACGTGAAGCGGGCCAGGTGGTGGCCGGCCGCGTAGCCGCGGATGGAGGTGAAGTTCGCGACCGTGACGGTCTCGCCCGCGTTGTCGGTCTTGCCGTTCATCGAGGAGAGGCCGCTGTGCCGGTAGGCGGTGTCGTCGCTCCAGCCGAACGTGGTCTTGAGCTGGTTCTTCAGCCCGTCGACCGCGGACTTCGTGTGGGCGGCCATGTCACCGCCGTCGGAGAAGTCGAACGGCATGACCGACCAGACGTCGACCGGGGCGCCGATCGCCTTGGCCTGGTTGATCAGGCGCTTGCCCCACGAGTCGGGGCCGGTCGTGGTGGTGCCGATGGTGATGACGACCTTCAGGTTCGGGTTCTTCTGCTTGGTCAGCTTGACCGCGTTGAGGATGCGGTCCTGCACCGTGTTGTTCTGGAACTCGTCGGTGTTCTCGATGTCGAGGTCGATCGCCTTGAGCGCGTAGGCGTCGATCACCTTCTGGTAGGCGCCCGCCAGCGCGGCGGCCGACGTGCACTTCGAGCCCAGCTTCGTGCCGGACCAGCCGCCGAAGGAGGGGATCACGTCCCCGCCCGCGTTGCGGATGTTCTGGATCATCGTCTTGTCGGAGCCGGTCAGCGACCGGCTGCCGTCCCACTTGGGGTTGCACGAGCCGTCCGAGAGGACGAACGCGAGCGTAAACGCTTTCACGCCGGTCGCGGACATCGCGGCGGTCGGGCTGGTCTGCCCGCCCCACTGGTACAGGTACGGGGAGGCGAGCACGGGGTCGACCGCGGCCATGGCCGGCGGGGCGAGCCCGACCGTCGTCGCCAGCGCGGCCGAAGCCGCGGCCGCGAGGGTGAGGAGACGGCGCACTGACTTCGCCGATCCGGCCGAAAGCAGGCCGCCCCCCGAGCGACGGGCAACCGTCGCTACGAAGGTCTTCGGCCGTGACTGTGGGCGGATCGGCGATGAACGAAGCAGCATGGGGGTCCTCCGAAACGCGCAGGTGGAGCACCTCCGGTTTGAGGCGGCGGGATCAACCCGGGAGGAGTGCTGTGTGCCACCACACAGTGGACTAGACCAATGTTGCGTGTCAACCCTCCGTCGGTCGGAAAATGACCCACGGTGCCCGGCGCTCCCGGGCGTGTTAAATTCCCCTTAAGGCGGATCGACACGGGCCCGCATTCCGGCTACTTTGCCGAAATGGTGGGGGATTCCACGGTCGCCGCCGGCGGGGAAGGCCGCCCGGGCCGGTTCCTGCCCGCCCTCGTCCTGCGGCGCTGGGCCCTGCGGCGGTGGGCGCTGTGGCGGCTGCCGCGCCGCGGCCAGGTCTGGTACCTCGTCGGGATCGACGCCCTCGCCATCGCCGCCGTCGTGCTCGCCGCCCTCCGCTTCCCGCCGCTCGCCGCGATGCTGACGCCGTTCGCGCTGCTCGCGGCCGGGATGCTCGTGTCGGCGGAGCTCGCGCGGCCGGTCGAGCGCCACCGCGAGGACACCCTCCTCGGCCCCGGCGTCGACACGTCGTGGATCTTCGCCGGCGTCCTCGTGCTCCGCCCCGGTCTCGCCGTCGCGCTGGTCGTGCTCTCCGCGCTGCACCAGTGGTTCCGGGTCCGCAGAAGACCCGTCCACCGGCAGGTGTTCGGCGCCGCGGCGACGGCGCTGGCCGGCCTCGTCGCGGGGGCTTTCCTCACCGCGACCGGCGTCCGGCCGGTCGGTGAGGTCCTTGGCTCCCGGACCGTTCTCCTGCTCACCGCCGCCGGGCTGGTGTTCCTCGCGGTCAACGCCGCCCTCGTGACCGGTGCCGGCGGGCCCCGCCGTCCGCGCGAAGCCGCCCCCGGGTACGCCTTCGACGCCGCGATGACGGCCTTCGGCCTCCCGCTCGCCTGGGCCGCGGTCGCCGCGCCGCTGCTGGTCCCGGTGCTCGCCGGCGCCACCGTCGTGCTGCACCGCGGCGGGCTGGGCGGCGGCCGCCGCGACCACGTCACCCTCGATCCGGGCACCGGCGTGCTGACCGCCGCGTCCTGGCGCGGCGCCGCCGAGGCCCGGCTGGACCGCCCCGGCGGCCCCGGCCCGGCCGTGCTGCTGCTCGACCTCGACCACTTCCGCCTGCTCAACGACCGCTACGGCGCCCGGATCGGCGACGCCGTCCTGCGCGCGGTCGCCGGCACCCTGCGCGACGAGGTCCGGGCCGCCGATCTCGTGGGCCGTTCCGGCGGCGAGGAGTTCGCCGTGCTGCTGCCCGGTTCCGGCCCGTTCGACGCGATGGCGATCGCCGAGCGCATCCGCCTGCGGATCGCCTCGACGCTGGTGGCGCTGAAGGCCTCGGGTGACGGCCCGCAGTTCGTCGGGGTGACGGTGTCGATCGGTGTGGCGGGCTGCTCGGCCGGGCTCCTCGACGAAGCGCTGCTGGCGGCGGAACAGGCGTTGCTGCGGGCCAAGGCGGCGGGCCGCAACCGGACGGTCTGCGCCGAACCGGCGTCGTGACCCCACCGTTGAGCGGGGCGTGCAACCGGTAGTACCGCCGGGCGTCTTGAGGGTGGAAGACGGTGAGGGGCCGTCGGACAACGCAGGGGAAAGGGGCTGCAGGGCGTCAAATGCGAGGCGCCCTGGGGCATTCGCGCACTTCATCAACGAAATCGAGGGTGGCCGGATCCTGTTCGGCTACCGTAGCGGGAAGTGGGTGGTGCAGGGCGGCGGGACGGGCCAATTGTGTGAAAGTGTCCCGGCCGCGATCGCCGAGCGGATCTGCGGCTAGTGTCCTGCGCCTGAAGTCCGCTATCTATTTGTAGGATGCGGTGATGGCGGGTCGTGGACGGTCCAAGGTTGAGCTGGTTCTCAGCGATGA